>NZ_JBRRDW010000076.1:0-14964 GCF_056759895.1 Stenotrophomonas sp. STEN038 | reverse complement strand
CGATTGTATTTCCCGCAGACGCCGGCATACGCTAGTTCTGCCGGGCTCGTGGGCGCGGTGATGTGTATATGAGACTGCGCCAGGAACACATCCTGGCGGGAGGCGCCGGCAAACCTCGCTGTGATCCGGCAACTCGACGACAGTGCTACCAACGAATCCGTGGCGGTACCGGCGAATCGTGCGAAGGGAACAAGGGAAGCACGTACTCCGACAGCTCCTGCAGGACGTCCTGTGCCGGGCGCTGACTGAACTGGATTCCCAGGGCCGCATGGTTGACGCCTGCACGTTGCCATTCCCCCAGCAGGTCGATCAAGCCGTTGCGCCCCGTTCGCAAGGTGTAGCCGCCATCGATAGCCGTTCTGGGATGGTTGGGGTCTTCCACCAGATCGATCCACTCGTTGGTGACGTGCGGGCGGAAGCCGCCATCGCCGATCAATCCGCGCCATGCGCGTATCTTCTCGGCCAGACGCTTGGGGCCAGCAGCGTGGTGGGTGGCATCCGGGTAGGTCAGCCAACCATCGGCCTGTTCGGCAACCCATTGCAGCGACTGCCGCGAGGTTCCGGTCACCAACAGCGGCACCGCACCGGCCACCGGCTTGGGCAACAGCTCAATGCCTTGCGCACGACCCAGGGGCGAGTTGATGCTCACCATGCCCGGCTGCATCAACTCGCGGACGTAGCTGACGGTATCTGCAAAGCGTTCAGCGCGTTGTGCGTGTTCGATACCGTACGCCGGAAACTCAACCGGCCTGTCGCCAGAGGCGATACCCATCACCAGACGGCCACCAGACAACTGGTCAATCGTGGCTGCGGACTTGGCCAGGTCGATGGGATGCCGCAGCGAGAAAATGGCGCTGCCAGTGGCCAAGGCGATGTGCTCGGTGTGAGCCGCAAGGAACGCCAGGTAGGTGAATGGATCGAAGACCTGCCCGGCGTCGCCGAACAAGGGGTCGAACAGGGGAACATCACGGACCCAGACTGCAGCGAAGCCGGCACGATCAAGCTGACCAACCAACGCTGATTGGCCTGCCAGGACACGCATATCCCCCCGATAGAAGCGCAGCGGCAGGAAGATGCCCAGACTCAGCGCGTCCTGGCGGAACATCCGTTGGTAACCGCGATGATCCGCAAAAGCAGGAGAAGAAGCGCCCTTGGGCGCTGTTTGCATGGCGATGCTGGTGTTCAATGGGTTCATGTTATGGGTCTCGCTCATGGGCCGGTCGCTGGTTCAGGGATAAGTACGCCGCGCTGTACGGCAGGCCGTTCGGCGACACGGGCGTGCCAATCGTTCAAATGCGGATAAGTGCTGAAGTCCAGGTCGATGACCCGGGCGATATGGGTCCATCCAAAGCCCGCGATGTCGGCGATGGAGTACTCGTTGCCGGCCAGCCAAGGCCGATCAGCCAGGCGCTGATCCAAGGTCGCGAAGAACTCATTGCTCAAGCGCCGATAGCGTTCAATGGCAATCGGAAGCGCTTCGTCGGCAAACATCTCGAAGTGAACGCGCTGGCCAAGGATCGGTCCGACGCTGGCGGAATGGAACATCAGCCAGGTGATCGCTTCCCACCGAGCTGCCGGCTGCTTTGGCAGAAGGCGGCCGCTCTTTTCGGCCAGGTACAACAGGATGGCTGCCGACTCGAAGACAGTGATGCCAGCGGATTCGTCCACAAGCACGGGAATGCGCGCGTGTGGGTGTAACTTCAGGAAGTCTGGCTGCCGGTGCTTGCCTTCGGCGATGCGCACATGATGCAGCTGGTAGGGCAGTTCGAGTTCTTCCAGCGCAATGCTTATCTTGAAGCCGTTTGGTGAGCTGTCGGTATAGAGATGAAGTGTTGGGCTGGACACGAAGTATTCCTTTTTTTTTTGGATGCAGTTCACCGAGCCCACCGGGGACAAGGCCCGGTGCGTGGCTGGCGAAAGTGAGGAGCAGGTGTTGGGTCTGCGTGTTGCTGCAGGCCGCCATGAGCTGTCGCATGGTGGTGAGCTCGATTGCCCAGCTCGCCCCAGCAATTGGTGGGCGCAGTTGTTGCGCTCGACCTGAAACCGGCGGGCTTGAACTCGCGCTGCGCGTTCTTTTGCCAGTGCTTTTCCAATGCGCGTTGCGAGGTTTCGGATGGTTTGTTGGGGGCGCAAGCTGATGGCCTGCTGTTCGAAGCCAGGCTCCTGTTGGCCGGGGATGCTTGCAGTCTATGGGGCATGATCAGATCCGGAAAACGATCTTATCTGCTCGATAACGTGAGATTTTCTAATGTTATTTTGCGCCGACTCCGAGTGGATCAAGGGAAGCAGGAAGCGCGGCACCCTCGTGCGTATCGGAACCTTGAATATTGGTTATGTTGCAGGAATGAACATGCTGATCACTCGTTATCACTCAGCCCGCATATCGCCAGCAACCGTGCATTCGTAAGTTCAGCTTTTCTCATTTGATGAAATGATCCATGCTGGCCCTACTTGATGGGTGCAAGCCCACCAGATACGCATTACTTCCAAGCGTAAAAGATCGGGAAATTGAACCAATGGGTGCTGTCCTACCGTTATTGGCCCTGCGTACATTTGTGGAGACCGGTCGTCACGGGAGCCTCAAGGCTGCTGCCGAGGTCATGGGCGTTACGCCAGGCGCAGTGAGCCAGCAGCTGAAACTGTTGAGTGACCGTACTGGTGTCACGCTGTTCACCCGCAATCGGCATGGCGTCGCACTCAGTCCAGCAGGCGCGCAAGTCTATCCGGCCTTACTTCGCGCTTTCGACACCATCCAGGACAGCATGGCGCTGTTGGAGGCGATCAACGGGCGGCAGACACTGACGATCAGCACGGTTCCCGGTTTTGCTGCGTCCTGGTTGGTGCCTCGACTGGGCCGCTTCACCGAAAAGCATCCGGACATCGAGGTGCGCGTTGAAGCTTCTTCGGCCTTGGTTGATCTGCGCCGCGATCGCATCGATATAGCGATTCGTCACGGGCTCGGAGAGTACCCGGGCTTGGTTTCACGTCACCTTGCTTCGCCGGTGTTCCTGCCAGTAGCGAGTCCTGTGCTGCTTGCTGCCGGCAAACCGGTCCGCAAGCCGATTGACTGTCTCAAGTACCCATTGCTGCAGGACTCGGATCGTAGCGATTGGCGGCTTTGGTACAAAGCACTCGGGGTGGCGGACGACCCCCGTATCGAACGAGGCGTCGCGTTCGATGATGATGTGTTGTTGATCCGCGCCGCCGAGGCAGGGCAGGGGATTGCGCTGGTACGTGATGTGTACGTGCAGTCGGAAGTGGCCAGCGGTCGATTGGCGGTCGCTTTGGACCAGCCATGGCCCACCGAGTTTGCCTACTATGCGGTGACCCTGCCCGGGGCAGATGAGAAACCGGCCATCGCCGCGTTTCTGTCATGGTTGCAGAGCGAAGCCCGGCGCGAAGAGGCATTGATTTGATTCCGGGCTGTTGCTTTCAGTAGCACCCACGGTCGCGACAGCGACCGCATAGATAGCTGAGATCCCGCCAGGGAGGAACGCGCTGCTGGTGATGTTGGCGGGCAGCCGTCGATCGTGGAGCTTGAGCTTTGTAGATTCGTACAGACCGTACGCCGACGCCGGCCATGCCAAGGCTCCAGAGTGGTGCCTGCCGGTTCCGGAATCAGAGAAAGATTGCTGGAGCCCCTTGACCTTCCAATGGCGGCAATCTTTAGACTTCGCGCCAACACAGAGTAGCCATGGACTACGCACGGAGTTCTGCGCGGCTTCGGAACGGAGTCCATTGGTGCGGAACACTTGCCGCAGGCCAAGTGCTCCAGCCTCTATTTCAAACCTAGTCACGGCTCGAAAGAACATCACATTAACGATGAGGACGTCGTCATGAGCAACGTTTCCACCCCGCACGTAATCGTCTACACAACACCCACTTGCCCCGACTGCCGAATGCTGAAGGATTGGCTCGGCCGTGCAGGAGTGGCGTTTGAAGAGCGTGACCTGACCGATCCTGCAATCAGCGACGAGGCCAAAACCCGTACCGGCGTGCGCATCGCGCCAATCACGATTGTAGGCGAGCGGGTCTTCTACGGTACGTTCGCCTCGCAAAAACAAGGTTTGGTCGAGGCACTCGGCCTATCCAACACAGCCTGAGTAGCCGCCATGACGAACCATGTTGAAATCCTGCAGACCGGGGGCATCATCACGGTGCCGGCAGGTGTCACGATTCTGGACGCCGCGCTCGCCAATGGAGTTGCCTTTCCACACGGATGTCGCTCGGGTCGCTGCGGGTCCTGCAAAACCCGCCTCGTCAGCGGTTCCGTCGAGTCTCTCGAACATAGCCGTTTTGCGTTGACGCAGGCAGAAAAATCGCAAGGATTGATTCTGGCTTGTCGCGCCATTCCAACAACCAACGGAATCGTCAGCTGGCTTGATGACGACCAAGTAGATCCCCATCCGATCCGTCGCCTGAACGGCAAGGTGACGATGAACGAGGCGGTTACGCATGACATCAATCGTATCCAGATCGTCAACGATGAGGGCGAACGGCTGAGCTTTGCTGCTGGCCAGTATGTTCGGCTCACGTTTCCTGGCCTGCCAAGCCGTGACTACTCCATCGCCAGCCCATCGGGTAGCCAGGTGTTGGAGTTCCACATTCGTCGAGTCCGCGGCGGGGCGGTGAGCGATCCCATCCATGCGCAAGTGCGCCCTGGTGCCTCGGTGCTTGTTGAAGGCCCATTTGGATCTTCGTTCCTGCGCGAACGGCACGCCGGACCAATGCTATGCATCGCGGGCGGCTCGGGTCTTGCGCCGATCAAATGCATCGTTGAGGCAGCAATTGCGAGTGGTATGCGCCAGCCAATACATATCTACTTCGGCGCCAGAAGCAGTCGAGATCTTTACCTCGTTGAGCATTTCCGGGCTCTGACGCGGCAGCACTCCTACCTGACATTTACACCCGTGTTGTCAGATGTCTCCGGGGATGGCATTTGGAGGACCGGGCTGGTGACAGACGCGGTTGCCGAAGACCTGCAGGATCTTGATGGCTGGAAAGCCTATTGCGCTGGACCGCCTGGGATGGTTGAAGCGGCCATCCAGACCACCAGGACCAATGGTCTGCGGTCGGGCGATCTGCACGCGGATGTGTTCCACACGCCGGGATGAGTGCTGTATCGGCTCCTGAGAACATGGGCTCGCCCCTGAGTCCATCACCAAGGTAAGGCCCCAGCGTGCACGGAAAAGTTGTCATGGAAAGTGGCGCTCATGATGCTGCCCAGCGCTAGTGGCGCGCTACGCGCACAAACACGAGGACTCTTTACCACAACAGCGTTGGGGTCGTAGCCTGCTGCTACTTTCTGGAGGTATAGGGCTGATCCGGCACAGACCAGCGCCATGGCAGATCCACGGCTTTGGAAATTCCCACCCGAGGACCTATCACCGGTGCAGCAGGGGGAGGTGTGCCATCGGATACGATCCGGATGCCACGATCACCGCTCACCAGATCCGCGCCGTCATGCGCGCGGTTGATTCCGAAAGCCTGAGAGAGTTTGCCGGGGCCATTGGCCAGATCGATCGGGCGCTTTGCAGCAGGCCTGGCCTGATACATCAGTTCCAACCCGTTCAAGGGTTGCGCTGCCCTGAGCAGCACGCCGACACCTTCACCGACCTCACCGCAGACTGCATTGCTTCCCCAATGCATGCCATAGGTGAAATAGACATATAGATGCCCCGGAGGGCCGAACATTGTGGCGTTGCGCGCGGTCTTGCCGCGGAATGAGTGAGCTGCGGGATCTTCGCTGCCGGCGTAGGCCTCAACTTCAACGATGCGCGCGCAGCGGCCGTCGTGATGTAACAGGATCTTGTTGAGCAGCTCCGGCGCGACCACAGTGGGATGCCGGCGATAGAAATCGCGTGGCAGAACCTGCATATCTTCCAGGAAAGATTTCATTGTGGTTCGCCTCCGCATTGCGGTGGTTCAACCCAGCCAGTCGGGCTGAACCACCGATTCAATCGACGTTTGCTACCTCACCAATCGGTAGGTGCATAGTCCTTCAGGAACTGGCCCCATACGTGTTCACCGCTGTTGAAGCCGTGGATGATCGGGTCAACGATGCGGGCGGCACCGTCGATGATGTCCAACGGTGGGTGGAAGCGTTCTTCCTGCACCTTGCGGGCAGCCAGGCCCGCCGGATCTTCGTCGGTCACCCAGCCGGTATCCACGCTGTTCATGTGGATGCCGTCGTTCTGGTAATCGGCCGCCGAAGTGCGCGTCATCATGTTCAACGCGGCCTTGGCCATGTTGGTATGCGGGTGACGGGTGGTCTTGAAGTTGCGGTAGAACTGGCCTTCCATCGCCGACACATTGACGATGTGCTTGTCGCGCTCAGGCGTGGACAGCATCAGCGGCTTCAGGCGCGCATTGATGATGAACGGTGCGATGGCATTGACCAGCTGGGTTTCCAGCAGCTCCACCGACGGCACTTCGGCCATGCGCAGGCGCCAGGAATTGCTGTCGCGCAGATCCACCTGCTGCAGGTCCTGGTCCAGCCGGCCATCGGGGAATAGATGACGCTGGCCCAATAGTTCATCAGCCAGCAGCGGCACCTGCGACAGCTCGGCAGCGCGGGTCAGGCCATCCTTGCCAACAGCGTGCGGCGACGGCAGCGCGGCCGCCGCGACCGGCAGCAGGTCAGCGCTACGCAGGCCTTCGTAGTTGCCGATCAACTTGCGGATGGTTTCGGGCAGGCTCTGCACCGCAGCGGTTTCGCCGGCCATCATGTGTGCATAGAACTGCGGTGGGCGACGCACGGTCTGGCAGGCGTTGTTGATGATGAAGTCCAGACGGCTGCGTGTGGCCAACAGCTCGCTGCAGAACGCTTCCACGCTGGGCGTGTGGCGAAGATCCAGCCCGTAGACCTGGAGGCGATGGCCCCACACGGCGAAGTCGGGCTCTTCGGCGTAACGGGCCGCCGAGTCGCGCGGGAAGCGGGTGGTCACGATCAGTTCGGCACCGGCGCGCAGCAGCTTCAAACCGGCCTGGTAGCCGATCTTGACCCGGCCGCCGGTCAGCAGTGCCACGCGCCCACGCAGGTCCGCGGTCTCGGTGCGCTTGATGTAGTTGAGATCGGCGCAGGTCGGGCACATCTGGTCGTAGAAGTGATGCAGCTGGGTGAACTTCTGCTTGCACACGTAGCAGTGGCGCAGCTCGGGCGAATGCACCGGCTCTTCAGCTGCGGCAGCGCCTTCTCCGTTGCTGGCATCGTGCAGGCCGGCTGCATGCGGCGGGAAGTAGTTCGGTGTGCTGAATACCGGCTTGCGGCGCAGGGCACGGATACCGGTCTGTTCAAGCAGTGCCTCGGACTTGCGTACCTTCTCCTGGTGGCGTTCACGGGCCTGCTTCTTGAGCATCTGCCGTCGCGCTTTCGGTTCGGGGTGAAATACCTTGGCGACGACCTGATGCAGGCGCACGCGGTCGGCTTCGGGCAGCGCATCGAGCATGCCGCGATCGGCTTCAATGGCCTCCAGCAGATCCAGCGCTTCGCGCAGGCGATCCGCCAAGGGCAGGGCAGGGTCAACAGGGGTATCGATGGCGTTCAAATGACGATCCGGGAAGAGCGGCGGCAAGCCGTGAATGGACAGCAGAGCGATGACCGCCTCGATGCGGGTCCATGCTGTAGCGGGCCGGGAGCGTCCGGCCGGCGGCAATTGTCCCAGATATCAGGGGCTTGGCGCCAATGCCGGGTTGATGGACGGGCCGCTGGGCCTGCGTGGTTGCCTTCCGGGGCCGCGCGCACCGGAGCTGATGCAGGTTGAACCAGGCCAAGGACCGAGGCTCACGGACCTGGGCCATCAGCGCCAAGCGCCACATCAGCTACTTTGAGCAGTGGTCTCCCAGGCGATGAAGGCCCAGCGCTTGGTGGGTGCCAGCCCGAGCCGATTCATAGGCGAATGCCCGTGCCACTCCGCAATCCTGCTGTGTTCGCTCATCTGCAGCCCACCGAACAACTGTTCTGCCTGGCGGATCAGGTCGTCTGCAGTCTGTGTCTGGTCCAATGCCGACACCGGCAGGTAATCGAGCCGGGGCTCCCGTCCCAAGTCCCAGAGCAGCTCCATCACATAGCGATGGTCCGGCATGGGAATCCATTGCCGGCCCAGCAGCGCCGCAAGCTCCAAGACGCCAGTACGCGGCTGCGTGGTACAGGTCACGTAGACGCGCTGTGCTGCGTGTGCGTCGAGTTTCATCAGCGCCCGCTCCAGCTCAGGGACCATCAGCGAACGCGAGGCGATGGCGACGTCGCAGACGGGCAGCGTGTTCCAGTCGTCCTCCCAAGACAGGTGATGTGCGTCGATGTTGTGGATCTGTTGGGCGCGGATGGCGGCATGCAGGCCATCGAGCATGCCCTGGCTGTAGTCCAGGGCATGGACCTGTTTCACCTGCGCGGCGAGTGGCAAGCTGAGCAGGCCGGGCCCGCAACCAACGTCCAGCACGCTGTTGACGCCGCGCAGGTCGAGCCGCGCCAGGAATGCCTCGCTGTAGTCGTCGTGCCGACGCTTCCAGCTCGACTGCGCCGCACGCGCATCCCACGCGCTGGCGGGCTTGGCCTGGAAGCCGCAGGCCAGCAGATGCTGGCGGTAGCGGGCCATGTGATCGATAGGGGCCGGAAGTGTGGTCATCAGGACAGTGGCTGCAGATCAGGAAGGGCTATGGCTATGCGCGAGGCATCGACGTTGTAGAGCTGCGCCAATCGTTCGGGTGTGGCGACCTCGCGGGCGGGACCGAGCGCGTGCAGGCTTCCGCTGGCCATCAAGGCAATGCGGTCTGCCACCTGCAGTGCATGCTGCGGTTGGTGTGTGGACAGCAACACGCCGATACCGCGATCGGCGAGGCTCCGCACGGTATCGAGAATGCGTAGCTGGTTGCCGAAATCGAGGCTGGCGGTAGGTTCATCCATGATCAGGATCTGTGCACGTTGCACGAGTGCGCGCGCTATCAACACCAACTGGCGTTCACCGCCACTGAGGGTGCTGACCACGCGCTGCGCCAATGCGACGATGCCGAGCTGATCCAGGCAGTCAAGGGCAATTGTTTCGTCCGCACGCGTGGGCGTGGCCAACAAACCAAGATGGGCCGCGCGGCCCATGGCAACGACTTCCAGTACCCGCCAGGCAAAGGCGAACGGCGCTGACTGAGGAACGTACGCCAGCTGTCGGGCACGCTGGTTGCGGCTGAGCAGATGCAGTGGCTGCCCCTGCAACGTAATCTCGCCTGAAATGGCGGGGAGCAGGCCAAGCAGCGTGCGGAACAGCGTGGTCTTTCCGCAGCCATTGGGACCCAACAGGCACAGCACTTCGCCTGCATGAAGGTGCAGGTCCGAAGGCTCGCCCAGGGGCTGCTGGCGATGGCCTACCGTCAGCCCGCGTGTCTGCAGGAGAACGTCGCCCATCCTCATGCCCGGCTCTCGCTGCGTGCCAGCACCAACAGGAAACACGGAACACCGACGAACGCAGTGAGAATGCCGAGCGGCAGTTCAATCGGCGCCAAGGTCCGCGCCAGTGTGTCGGCCGCAAGCAGGAAGCTGGCACCCAGCAGCAGGCTGGCCGGCAACAGCCGACGGAAATCGGCGCCTACCAGCAAACGGGCGATATGCGGCGCCACCAGCCCGACCCAGCCGATGATGCCGGCCAGCGACACAGCGGCCGCTGTGCACAGGGTCGCCGCGGCAATCAGCGTCCAGCGTAGAGGTGTGACCGCGACACCCAACGCACTGGCTTCCTCATCGCCCAGACTCAGCAGATTGATCCGCCAACGCAGCAACAGCAGCGGCACTAGTCCAACCAGCAGCAGCGGCGCCGTCACGCGTAGATCGCCAACGACCACCGCATTCAATCCGCCGAGCAACCAGAACGTGATCGAGGGAAGCTGTGTGTAAGGATCTGCCAGCAGCTTCAGCAGTGAGATGCCTGCGCCCAACAGCGCTGAAACCGCAACGCCGGCCAGCACCAACACCAGTATCGGCTCGTGCCGGCGCACAAGTGCTGCCACCAGACAAACCAGACCAACTGCGGCCAGCCCGCCGGCGAACGCGAAGCCCTGCACCAGCAACAACGGCAGACCGAGGAACAATGCCAGCGACGCACCTAGCCCGGCACCCGCGGAGACACCAAGAATGTCGGGCGAGACCAGAGGATTGCGGAACATCGCCTGATAGGCGGCGCCGGCAGCAGACAGCACCGCGCCAATCAGTACTGCTGCGACAACACGCGGCAGACGGATGTTCCACAACGCCGCATGCACCCCCGGTGGGCTTGGCTCGCCGATGCCAAATAATTGCCAGCCCACCGCCTGCATCAAGCTCGTTGGGGATACAGGAAACTGGCCAACCGAGAATGCCAGCAACACCATTGTCGCCAACAGCGCCCAGCCAGCGGCATGCCAAGCCCAGCGTGGCATTGGCCGAACCGTCATTGGCGCCCAGCCAGGCTGCGTGCGATTTCATCTGGCAGTAGCTGACCCCACAGCAATTGATGCAGCGTGCTGATGCGCGCACGTAACGCGGTTGGCGCAAGCGCTGGCGACGCGCCTGGGTGCAGGCGCGATAGCAACCATGGCAAGCCTGGTAGACGATTGATGCCGGGCGGGCCATCCAGCCAGCCGAACGGCAGTGACGGTGCGCAGTGCAAACGCCCTTCGCGCACCGCGCGCAAACTGCGCCAACGCGCGTCCTGTGCCGCGCTTGCGGCGAATGCCGCGTCCTGGGTGAGGATCACGTCCGGGTCCCAAGCCAGCAATTGCTCCAGCGAAACTCGTGCCAACCCACCTTTGCCGGCTGCGGCGGCAACATTGCGGCCGCCACAAAATTCGATGACTTCCGTGTTGATCGAACCTGCCAGGCCACTTTCCAGCCCATCGCTGCCGCGTCCGTAATAGACAGTGGGACGCGAAGTGGCAGGGCGGCTGGCGAGTACCTCGCGCACCAAGGCCAGCTGCGCTTCGGCTGCCTGCGCCAAGGCCTCGCCGCGCGCGCTTACGCCCAATAGTCTGCCAACATGGCGAAGCTGTGCAGGATGGTCGGGCAGGCGCCCAGCCACGAGTTCAACCGGAATGCCGGTCTGTTGCCATACGCGTTCGGCCGAGTCACGGTAGCTTGCGTCGAAGTCGCCCGCATCCAGCACCAGATCCGGTTGCAGCTCGAGCAGGCGTTCCAGGCTGACGGTGCTGCCACGCTCTGCAAGTCGGCCGATCATCGGCAGGCCGCGTAGTGAAGCCGGCAGCTGAGCCAGTGCGGTTGGCGAGACCCGCATCGGCCAACCCAATAGCCGCTGTGGCGCGAGTGCCGCAATCAGCACAGCCGCGGGTGCGCCCGCGGCAAATATGCGCTGCGGCGTGCCTTTGGGTTCACCCAAGCGCAGTACGCGTTGCGCGGGCATCGCCAACAACCTGCTCCCCGCGAACAGCAGCGGAGCCAGCGCAAACACCTGCAACAGCGCACGACGTTTCATATCGCCTCCTGATGGTGCTGGCGACAGCCATCCCACCACTGCTGCAATGCCTCGTTGGTGGCGGGAAGTTCAACCGCCATGCCACCGGTGAACTCGCGCCAGGCATCGAGATATGGCAGCTTTACGGCAGTCAGCAGCGGAATGCCGGCCAGCATCAGGGCCAACAGTTCATCGGCCATACCACCGCCTTGCGACTCCAGCGTGCCGAAACGATTGGCGATCACCAGCGCCGCGGGTTCCTGCGCGGCACGACGCAGCACCACGCTGGCGTCGGCAATGCCACGGGGATCAAGATTGCAACCGCAGGAGGCGGCGCCCAGCGCCTGGCTGATGGGGTAGCGGGACTGCGGATCGGTTACGTCCATCAGCACCATGCGTTTGCCCGTGGCTGTTGGCGCATGGGGCAGGTGCACCAGCCCGCGGACGCGGTGCCCGGCTGCGAGCTGGCGGGCAGCGAAAGCCGCCAGTAATCCATCGGGCTCACCATTGCCGTCATGCACGATGGCGGCGATGTGTGCGGGCTGCGCGCTGCTCATGCTCAGTACCTCCAGTTGGCATTGGCAAACCAGGTGCGGCCGGGCATCGGGTAACCGTCGGCCAGCTCGTACCACTTGTCGCCGATATTGCGCACGCCCAGGTCGAGCTCGACGTTGCCACGCGGTGACCAGCTTGCTTTCAGTCCGCCGATACCGAAGCCGGGCAGGGCGCGCACCGGGCGGGTGACGTCGGCATAACTGACCTTGCGGCCTTGTTCGGCCTCCAACGTGGCCTGCAGGCGCAGCTCAGGCAGCAGTTGCCAGGCAACCGCCATGAACAAGCGTTGCCGCGGACTGTCGAGCAAGGCCACGTCGCGGTTCTGCAGATTGGTACGGCGCAGCCAGGTGTAGCTGCCCTGCAGATCCCAGTCCTCGCCGAGGCGCTGCTGCAGGCCAAGCTCGACACCAACGTTGCGGGCGCGGCCAATGTTCTGCGCTTGGTTGCAGGTGCGGCCGCCGCACTCAGGCGAGGCAACTACAGCCGTCTGGATCAGGTCATCGATGCGGCTGTGGAAGGCCGCTGCCTGCAGTTGGCTGCCGTGCCACCAACTGCCGCGCACGCCCAGTTCGAGATGGGTGGCGTGCTCCGGGGCCAGGTCCGGGTTGGGCAGGGCGGCGCCCATACGCGCCGAGTAGCGGTCCTTGATGGTGGGGAAGCGCGTGCGACGGGCGGCGCTGGCATACCACTGCTGCTCTGGTGCCACTTGTTGCACATACTCAAGCACTGCATTGGTGGCATCGGCGTTGCCGGTAGGCCAGTAATAGACGCGTTTGGCCTCGCGGCGGTCGTAGCCGATGCCGGCCCGCAGGTGTGCGGTATCGGTCAAGGCAATACGATCTTCAACCGCCACCGAGGTAGTGACATCGCGGAAGTCCTTGGTCGGCGAGTGCGGGTTGCGCTCGCTGTGCTGGTCTTCCTTGTAATGCAACGCAAGCTGCAGCTGTTGGCGCGGCAGGGCATCGGTCGCCAAGGTGACCGAGCCGCCAACTGTCTTGTCGTCGTAGATGCTGGGGAAACTGGCGTTGTCCAAGGCGGTTTGATAGCTGCCGTCGGTATAGGCCTCCAGCCCGTTGCCATAGGTGTCGCGATACAGGCGGGTGCGCAGTGTCGTGTGCTGGCCGAGCTGGGTGTTGCCAATGAAGTACAGGCTGTCCTTGTCCCACCACGGCCAGCGCCAGTAGCGAATACCGCTGCGTGCGGTGCCTGTGTATACCGGGTTGCCCTTCTCGCTATCCTGGCGGGCGTAGCCGATGGCATATTCATCGCCCTCACGCGGCGTGTAGCCGAGCTTGAATGACAGCCGCCGGTCTTCCCGGTCAGCATTGCGGCGGTCATCGCCGGTGTCGGTCGGTACGCGTTTGTAATCGACGAAACCGTCTGGAAGCGGGAATTCATCCGCCTTGAGGATCGACCAGCCAAGCTGGTAGTACCAATCACCTTGGCGCCCGCCAAGATTGACCACAGCCTTGCGCTCGCCGCCATCGGCGACGCCCAGGCGCAGGTCGGCTTCGAACGGACGCTCTGGGCGCCGGCTGATCAGATTGATGGCACCGCCAAGGATATTGGGCCCGTAGAGCAGTGAAGCGGCGCCGCTGGCGACTTCGATCCGCGCCAGATCGAAGGTGGTGAAACGGCCGAAATCGACATAGCCGTCATAAGGGACGTAGAGCGGAACGCCATCGAGGAATACCGGCACCTGGCGGGGATCGAAGCCGCGCAGGTAGACCATGTCCTCGTTGCGCGAATTGCGCGCCAGGCTGACACCGGGCAGCACGCTGACTGCGTCACCAACAGTATTGCGATCCAGCTGCTGGATGCGATCGGCGTCCAAGACGCGCTCAGCGACGGTGCTGGAGGTGCCGCGCTCGGCATGGACATCGATACTGCCCAAGGTGAAAACCGGTGGGGCGGCGATGTCGGCAGCTGCGGCGGACAGGGGAAGCAGAAGGGCTGACAGCGGCAGAACGAAACGGCAGGTGCGCATTCTCGCAATCCTCGGGTTCGCTATATCCAAGATGATATAACGGTGCGGTGAGGTCAACG
The DNA here is from genome assembly GCF_056759895.1 of Stenotrophomonas sp. STEN038. Taxonomy (NCBI): domain Bacteria; kingdom Pseudomonadati; phylum Pseudomonadota; class Gammaproteobacteria; order Lysobacterales; family Lysobacteraceae; genus Stenotrophomonas; species Stenotrophomonas sp. STEN038. The sequence goes on along the minus strand of NZ_JBRRDW010000076.1, from coordinate 934 downwards.
TCGTGACCGATGTGGGGATTCTCTGTGGCCGGAGCCGAGGCGTCCTTGATCGATATCAAGCCGGGGGGAGATGGCGTGCGGCTTACACTTGCCGCAGTTATCGCAGGCGGGGACCAGACGATATGAGTGAGACCGACTCCATGCTGGAGCTGCAAGGCAGCCTATGGCTGAACGTTGCCGGGCAAAGCCTGGGTGGTCGCGGCCGCTTCGCCTTGCTGGGGTTCATCGACGCCTGCGGTTCGATCAGCCAGGCTGCCAAGCGCATGGGCATGACCTACAAGAACGCTTGGGACGCGGTGGACGCGATGAACACGGCAGCCGGCGAACCCTTGGTGGCACGCAGCGTAGGTGGCCGTGGCGGCGGCGGTGCCCAATTGACCGAGCGCGGCCGTCAGCTGGTGGCACGCTTCGAGCAGCTTGAGCGCGCACACCGTGCCTTCCTGCAATCCCAACAGATTCCCGCCGGATTGGACGAGGACATGGCATTGATACGGAGAATCGGCATGATCACGAGTGCGCGCAATCAATTCCACGGCAGGATCAGTGCCGTAGCCGCCGGTGCCGTGAACGACGAAGTGCAGATTGAAATAGCGCGGGGACTGACGGTCGTGGCGACCATCACCCACGGCAGCATGGAATCGCTGGGGCTGGAGGTTGGTATGCCAGCCTACGCACTGATCAAGGCATCGTCGGTGCTCTTGGCGCAGGGTCAAGGCACGCGGTGTTCGGCGCGCAACCAGTTCAACGGCACGGTGGCGCGTATCACCGAAGGCGCCGTGAATGACGAAGTGGTGGTGGACATCGGCCACGGCTGCAGTGTTGTTGGAGTTCCCAGGATTTCCTAGACAGAGCTAGCCTCTGTTGGGGGTAGCATTGGGAGACAGTCATGTCTGCAGGCAAGATCACCAGCAAGACCCGGCAAGCCTACAAATTC
>NZ_JBRRDW010000075.1:0-15017 GCF_056759895.1 Stenotrophomonas sp. STEN038 | reverse complement strand
TTTACAATCCAACACGCCGCCACAGCCATCTAGGCGGGGTCAGTCCTGACGAGTTCGAGGCAGCGCATCGCCACCCTCGGTCAGGTGTCCACTAAATCCTGGGAACTCCAATCTGACTAGGGCGCATTCCAAATTGATAGCAACAAAGCAGCATGGCGGCTTCTCGGAGCTCGTCATGACCCATGGACTCGCCTGACCTCAATGCGGCATCGTTCAAGTACCTGACTACAGCGGCCTCGTCATTGACAGACAGGAAAGCAACGCCTGAACGAACGGATGCATATTTGTCTATGTAGGGCAGGGGTAGGGCAGAGATGATATCGTTGTATGACTCATCCCAATCTCCAATTCGATACTTTGAAATCACCCTGAGCAAGGTCTTCACGCACAGATACACATCTCGTTGCAGATTTTCTGCAGCCAGCGTTGCCCAGTTTGATTGAACCTTCGTTGGTCCAGCATCGAAGAATTTGGCAACATCGCCCACACTCAGGCGTTTCCCAGCTAGCACGTAATTTGCAGCAGTTCGCGCGGCTAGGTCTGCACCGAGCAGATGCAAAAACGCGTGTTTGAGCAGGGTGATAAGGGCGTCAGAACTCAGATCGAATGAAATCGGGATGATTCGACCATCAGTATGGATATCGAATCGCTCCGAACTTTGCGGGTCACGTATCGTACGGAGCTTGTCTTCGTAGTCGTCGTGGTATCGGATTACGGGCGGCAACCGCGGGAGTTGCGAAGCGAAGCCGCGAAGGATTACTTCGCTGGGAAATTGATCTTGCTCGCGCAGTTGAGGCATTGAAGGCTCCGGGCCGTTATGACGGTATCGCGCTTAGAATTGCGACGCGTTCATCCAGATCTTTGTTCCAGATCGTGGAAAGCCGGTCATCAAACACCGCACGAGCATATCGGGTCGGCATCAGCGAATCCTTGGACCAGCCAAAGAATCCCCGGATCTTCTGCAAAGCTTCATCCATGTGGTCGCCTTGCTGAAGCAGTTGATTCAAACGAACGACTGCGCATGTATGGCGAAGGTCATGCGGCGTCACTGAACTTTTCCCAGTGCGATCCTTCAGCTCCTTAAGAACAAGAGGAGGGAGCGCTCGCGATACCTTGGTGAACATCTTCGTCAGAGACTCCGTCGACAATGGGCTATCCCGCTGAGTGTTCAGAAGGAAAGCGTGATTTGGTTTCCCTCGGTAATTTTCGACGTACACCTGGACTAGTCCAGCCATCACATCACTTACAGGGAGTTGGCGCACAGAGCTTGCGGTCTTGATGCTAGGTCGCGAGTACCTCGGATCATCGTCTTCATCCGAATAGTTGCTTTCTTGCACGTTTAGCCAATAGCGCGAGCGTTGCTGCTTTTTATCGAAACCACTTTTCACGACATCAGCCGCAAGCAGCAGCAGTTCACCTCGCCTAAGTCCTTGGTGAAGCATCAACAGAAAAGCCATGAAGGCTAGCCACCTGGCATGCATCCGCGGGAACGGATTGTTCGCTGAGGAAGGATCCAGAACTTCATACAGCGCCTCAACTACAACACTCGGCAACGAGCGAACCTGGCTCGTTGTCCTTAGCCTTCGGACGTGTAGTTGACCGTAGAGATTGGAAAGTCGATGCAACCGAACTTCGATTGTCTTGAGTCGGTCTATCGGCAGTGTTGTCTTGGACAGCCAGGTGACGATCGAACTTACAAATGAGAACCCGGTTCTCCAGCGTGATTCGTCGGCCAAGCTTATGAAGGCCTGATTGCGGATTGAGACGAACCAGGATTCGAGAATCTCTGCGAGCCGAATGTCGTCAAGATTGCCTAGAGCGTCATCTAGGGAGTTCCTTCCGAACAAGCGGTCTGCGTGGGCATAGAGGCTCTCAACGTAACGAAGCCTCTTGACCTGGCTCGATGAAGCGAGATCAGCGCCCGACATCAATAGCCAGACGTTGCTCCAGTAGCGAGGCAACCTACGGTCATCAACAAGCAATGGGCCGCGGAGTGGACTGGGAACTCGGGGATCAGTGAGCAAACTCAGCACAGGCATATCTCACTAGGGCGCAACATGATTTTTACCATTCATCATGTCGCTGTTGCAGTTCTTGAGGGCTAGAAGGCCTTCTTTACGCAACATCCTTAAATATACCAGAAGTTCGCATAATATAGATTATGACAAACGCTTGATTGAATCGAGCGCTTGAATGAAATGGTGCCAGCCTATAGAGGGGTCGTCTCAGAAAACGGAAAATAAAGCACGCTAAGCCGGTTGCAGCGGCCGTAGCGGCCTGAACTTGCCCGCGCCGATCTTGGCGCTGCTGCGCCAGAGGTAATCGCCGGTCAGGTTGATGTGCTCCCAGCCGAGCGGCGACAGGTACTGCAACAGGCCGTCATCGACGGCTTGACCGTGGCCACGCAAGGCGTTCGCGGCCCGCTCCAGATAGACCGTGTTCCATAGCACGATGGCCGCCGTCACCAGGTTGAGGCCGCTGGCCCGGTAGCGCTGCTGCTCGAAGCTGCGGTCGCGGATTTCCCCCAGGCGGTTGAAGAACACGGCGCGGGCCAGCGCGTTGCGCGCCTCGCCTTTGTTCAGCCCGGCATGCACGCGGCGGCGCAGCTCGACGCTTTGCAGCCAGTCCAGGATGAACAGTGTGCGCTCGATGCGTCCCAGCTCACGCAGGGCGACGGCCAGGCCGTTCTGGCGCGGGTAGCTGCCAAGCTTCCTGAGCATCAGCGAGGCCGTCGCCGTGCCCTGCTTGATCGAGGTGGCCATCCGCAGGATTTCATCCCAATGGGCGCGGACGTGCTTGATGTTGAGCGTGCCGCCGATCATCGGTTTCAACGCCTCGTAGGTGGCATCGCCCTTCGGGATGTAGAGCTTGGTGTCGCCCAGGTCACGAATGCGCGGGGCGAAGCGGAAGCCCAGCAGGTGCATCAACGCGAAGACGTGGTCCGTGAACCCTGCCGTGTCGGTGTAGTGCTCCTCGATCCGCAGGTCGGATTCGTGATACAGCAGGCCGTCGAGCACGTAGGTCGAGTCGCGCACGCCGACGTTCACGACCTTGGTGTGGAACGGCGCGTACTGGTCGGAGATATGGGTGTAGAACGTCCGCCCTGGGCTGCTGCCGTATTTCGGATTGATGTGGCCGGTGCTCTCGGCCTTGCTGCCGGTGCGGAAGTTCTGGCCGTCCGACGATGACGTGGTGCCGTCGCCCCAATGCTCGGCGAAGGGATGTCGGAACTGCGCGTTGACCAGCTCGGCCAGTGCCGCCCCGTAGGTTTCGTCGCGGATGTGCCAGGCTTGCAGCCAGGCCAGCTTGGCGTAGGTCGTGCCGGGGCACGATTCCGCCATCTTGGTCAGGCCCAGGTTGATCGCGTCGGCGAGGATCGTGGTCAGCAACAGGTTTTTGTCCTTGGCCAGGTCGCCTGACTTCAGGTGGGCGAAGTGCCGGGTGAAGCCCGTCCATTCGTCTACCTCCAGCAGCAATTCGGTGATCTTGACGTGCGGTAGGATCATCGCCGTCTGGTCGATCAGGGCCTGTGCGGTATCGGGCACCGCCGCATCGAGCGGCGTGATCTTCAGGCCCGACTCCGTGATGATGGCGTCCGGCAGCTCGTTGGCCAGCGCCATGCGGTTGACGGTGGCGAGCTGCGTTTCCAGCAGCGTCAGCCGGTCATGCAGGTACTGGTCGCAATCGGTGGCCACGGCCAGCGGCAATTCGCTGGCCTGCTTGAGGCTGGCGAATTTCGCGGGCGGCACCAGGTAGTTGTAGCGGCTCGCGTTTGAAAACGGGCGTGCTCGCATTCGACGCCGCTTTCGGCTCGAATTAACTGCAACTGACGGCGCGCTGATGCTCACGCTATCTGCAAACGAGCTTGCAATCGACGGCGGCGGCTCGCATTTCATGGCGGCGTGCTCGAATTAATTGCAAGTGAAATGCCGGGTTCCAAGCTATCCAAAATCAATAGATGCAGTGCCGGCTGCCCGCTAACGCCTCTGAGCGGTCAGACGGGGATTGACCTACGCCGCCTCTCGCACGAGACGGATATCGACTTCTCTGTCAACGTACTTCCATTCCTCTGTTGCACGCAGTTCGGAAAGCAATGCGTTGAACTCAGCCTCATGGGTTGGCGCGAACTCGAACCAATTGAGAAAATCGAACGGTTCATTTTCAGAGAGGTCGCGGCAGTGGTGGAGCTTGCGCGCTACTGCAGGCAAGTAGTTGAGCCCGATTTGGATGTGCTTTGACTTTTCGAAAACGCTCCGGCGCTCGTCTTGCGTGAATTCCCACCAAGCTGCGTTTTTTCGGATCGGTATCAACGCAGCGCAAGTTGCTTCTGGGCGCGCTAGCCCTTGCTGCTTCACCACAATTTCGTTCTTCTCTTCGCGCATGACATACCGTTCATTGCTTGTTATTCCGCGAAGTACCCAGGGTGCATTGGTTTCGGGCTGCAACTCTGAGGCAGATATTACGTTGAGCCTTTTGGCTTCAGGCAGTGACTTGCCAACTATGGTTTCGGTTCCAACGATCCGCCAAAGACCGCTGTCTCCGCCGACGAATGCAAATAATCGTGTATCCATTTCACCCCCTTCATGTGAGTGTGTTAACTTTTTTACAGCCTCAAAAAACCTATCTGCCCATCCCATGCTTGTGCATCATCGTCTCGCCTCGCTTAGCGTAGTATTGCATTACGCTTACCAGCGCCCCCAGTTAAATTGTAAATATAGCATCGAATTGGTCTGTGATACGACCGCCAGAAAATAGCCGTTTGTCGCCATTTCAAAAATTAATTGTACCGTATCGGTACGCCCTAACTAGGCGTCAGGCCGGAACCTTGGGCCGCGTCAGGATAGGGCCGATTCCAGCATTTTCTGACGCCTCGCCGGCAACCTCTAGGGTCTCAACCTGACAGGCCGTACGCTTAACGTACGATTTTTTCCGTTTTCTCTATCGTCCCCATCAAGGCTCTGGCCAGCACGATGCCCTTGTCGGTTTGCATGGCCAGCTCGGTCAGCAACTGGACAGCCTGCCGGTAGTGGCCAATCGTGAACGGCTGGAAGCCGAACACCGTTTGCAGCTCGACCAGGTGCTCGCGTCGGGTCTGCTCACGCTGCCCGTACTCGTCCCAGCTTTCGATGCCGACCTTGAGCTGGTTGGCGACCAGTCTCAGCAATGGCGGGAACGGTGGCTCATCAGCGCCAAGGATGACGCCGGGAAAGCGCAGGTAGCAGAGCTGCACCGCGAAGCCCAGCCGATTGGCCGGGCCGCGCCGCTGCCGGATGATGGAGAGGTCGCTTTCGCTGAACGTGTAGTGACGGATCAACTCATCCTTGGTGTCCGGCAACGCCAGCAGGCTTTCGCGCTCGGCGGCGGAGAGGATCGAACGGCGGGGCATGCGGTTTCCTTCTTCTTGAAAACGTAGGTTTGTGACAAGCCCGCCAAGGCAACCGGCGCGGCACGGGAATCAAGGCATTGCGATTCTCGAAAATAGTTCTTGAAATTCTATTCTTGATTGCATATCATCTCAACGAGTTTCGATAAGAAAGGATGCCCATGCGACCGTCTGTTGTGCTTGACATGAAGCGAAGCGCAGTGCGTGAAGCGGTAGGCCGCTTTCGCGCCGCGAACCCGCGCGTCTTCGGCTCGGTGCTGCATGGCACCGACCGGGATGGCAGCGACCTCGACCTGTTGGTCGATGCGCTGCCCGGTGCCACGTTGTTGGACTTGGGCGATTTGGAAGAAGAACTGAAATCGCTGCTCGGCGTTGACGTCGATCTGCTGACTCCCGGCGACCTGCCGCCGAAGTTCCGGGCCAAGGTGCTCGCGGAGGCGCAACCGATATGAGCGAGAACCGCCTGCCCGATTACCTCGACCACATTCAGCAGGCCGCAACCGATGCGCGCAGCTTCGTGGAAGGGATGGCCAAGGACGACTTCTTGGCCGACAAGCGCACCCAGCAGGCCGTCATCATGAGCCTGATCGTCATCGGCGAGGCGGCCACAAAGGTGATGGATGGCTACGTCGAGTTCACCCAGGCGCATGCCGACGTGCCGTGGCGCAGCATGCGCAATATGCGTAATCGCATGGCTCACGGCTATTTCGACATCAACCTCGATGTGGTGTGGGAGACGGTACAGGAATGGCTGCCGGCGTTGCTCCAGCAATTGCCCGCCGTGCGTCAGGATGCCGACGATGAAGACCGTAACGACAAAGGCATGGAGCCATGACCAATCAAGCCGCCGATGTTCGGCCCCTCTGGCGTGTTCGATCCCGCGACCTATGAGCCGCGCTCGGGCAAGACCTTCTGGATGGCCGCAACGGACGTGAGTTCGCTGGTGGGCAAGGAGGCAGCAGCCGACACGCTCATCGGCAACTGCACGACCGCACGACCAGCCTCCCGTTCAAATTCGAGTTAGAACTCATATCCAGCCTGTCTGGGGGCACTGTGAAAGAGGGATCTCCGATGACTGTTGAATCGAGAATATTTTCTGTAGCCGAGTATGTTCAGCCGTCCGAAGGCGAGCCTATTCGTTCCGTTGTGCTTGAAACCCGAGACTCAATTATCGTGGTTTGGCATGTCCATCCCGGGCAGGAAATTGCGGCTCACATTCATCCTCACGGCCAAGACACGTGGACTGTTTTGTCGGGAATGGCTGATTACTTTCAGGGCAATGGGATTGTTCGTGCCCTCAGGGAAGGTGAGATAGCCGTGGCAAGACCGGGCCAAGTGCACGGGGCGCGAAATACAGGTACCGAGCCATTTGTGTTCGTCTCGGTTGTGGCATCAGCCAATGCCGGTTTCGTATTGGCTGAGCGATAGAGCCCAATCTCTGGAGTTGGTCCAATGAGCGGTCGGGGAGATAGGTAACAGACATGCAGCGGACACGGCTGCTAAACCAGGTCGCAAACCTCCTTGCGTCGCAGCGTGCCGCAAGCGACGCGATCAATCGAATGGGGTCGGCATGAGACTGAACACCATCCAGTTCCCGACCGCGTAGCCGCCTGTCCTGCCGATCAGGTCTTGACCATCGACGCCTGGGATCAGTCCTGAATGTTCTTGGAGACCACTACGTTATGAGCCGCAGCCGCCGCAAAACACCCATCGTCGGGCACACGACCTGCGGCAGCGAGCGCGAGGACAAGAAGCTCTGGCATCAGCGCTGGCGCACCCGTGAGCGCACGGCGCTGACCAGCGCGTCGCCCGAAGCCCTGAGCGCCCATCTGCCCCTGCTGGAAAACCAGGCCAGCAGCGTCTGGTCGATGGGCAAGGATGGCCGCTCCTACTGGCCCGTCAAGCGCCAGGCCGCCACGGCGGATCGCATCGCCAATCACAAGGGACGCAACCCGCAAGAACGCGCCTCCCTGAAAAAGCGCCTGCTGCGCAAGTGGATGAGCAAATGAAGCTCTCCTTCCATCAGCACATTGCGCTGTTCTGGATGATCGGTGCTCCGGGCGTCTTCGCGCCCGTGATCGAGAACGCCAAGCGGCCCGATGCCGGCGCCGTCATGGCGTGGGGTGTCGCGATCGTGGCGGTGATGATCCTCTTCACCCCTTTGCTGCTGCGCTGTCCACCATTCCGGCGCTGGTATGGCCGGACGGATGCGCTGTCGGAGCGGCAGCGCCAGGCGCTTGCCGAGCGCGGCCTGCGCCGCTACTACCAGACCGCTTTCGATGACGGCTACGTGCCCCGCGTGATGCCCTACGTGTGGCGCATCATCTGGACGGTCGGCGGGTTGATGGCTGTGACCGCCGTACTGCCTACCAACACCGGACGGCCAGCCTTCGATGCCTTGGTGGTCTTCTCGACCTGGTATCCGATAGGCGTGATGCTGCTGGTTTTCGCGTCGAGGCCCCTTGGCCGGTTGATTCGCCAAAGAGCACAGGAGCGGCGGAAATGAGCACGTCAACCATCGAGGCGCTGGCCAGCGCCTGGGCAAGGATTGCCGAGGAAGCGGAATTCCCCGCTGACTACGAGGGGACTGCCACACCACAAGCGCATCGGGCTAGCGAAGCTATTCAGGAGCAGATTCGGGAGCGCATCGTCGCCACCAACGACATGCGGCTGTTCAGCCTGCTGCACCTGCTGGGTCAGGCGTCGCTGCGCATGGAGCAAGCGCTGTGGCCGGAGGATTACGAGCGGATGACGCGCGAGGTTGAGGAAGCCCTGCGGCAAGCCACCGACGCCAACGCCAGATCGTACACCCACGAAGAAGTGATGCAGGCGATGCAGGAACGCATCGACCGGGCGCGAGACAAGCCATGTTGATTGGCTATGCGCGCGTCTCGACGCAGGATCAGAACCTGGAGCTGCAACGCGAAGCCTTGAGCAAGGCCGGATGTAAAAAGGTCTTCGAGGACAAGGTGAGTGGCACGCGGGCAGACCGGCCTGGCTTGGCCAAGACGCTCGAAATGCTGCGCGAAGGCGATACTTTGGTCGTCTGGAAGCTCGACCGGCTGGGCCGGTCGGTCAAGCAACTGGTCGATCTGGTCGGCGATCTGCACAAGCACGGTGTCCAGTTCAGGAGCCTCACCGACTCCATCGACACCGGCACACCATCCGGGCGGTTCTTCTTCCACGTCATGGCGAGCCTTGCCGAAATGGAGCGCGAGCTGACCGTCGAGCGCACCCGCGCCGGGCTGGAAGTCGCCAAGCAGCTCGGCCGCAAAGGCGGCCGCAAGCCGAAGATGACCGACAGCAAGATCGAGTCGGCCAAGAAGCTGCTGGCCAGCGGGGTGCCGCCCAAGGACGTGGCCAAGAACCTCGGCGTGTCCATTCCGACGCTGTACCGCTGGGTGCCAGCCTCCACGCACGCTTAGCGTGCTTTATTTTCCGTTTTCTGAGACGACCCCTATAGATGCAGCGCCGCCGCAACTTTTGGCGTAGCTCACGACAAGTAGATTTGGTCGCACAACACCAACGTTGATTGAAGAGGACCGTATGACCACTGAAAAAGAACCTGTTCTTCACCATATCTACACTGATGCAGAGGCCGCGGAGCCGGGGCTCGTTAGGCGCGCCTACCTCAAGGACAACAGCTATTTCGTCGCCCCGTTGATCTGCCTCGCTTTGTGGCCAATTCTCTTGGCGAATATTCAGCTCGCTAATTGGTGGGTAGTGAGTGGCACCCTATTGGTCGGCGCCGCTGCTTTTCATTTCCCGTTCGCAGGGAATACCCTGCGTGCTGCGGACGAAGACCAATTAAAGACCCTGGTAACTCTCACCGATCAGAACCCGGAACTCCGCAACTGGATTGCAGATGCCATCAGCAACGGCAAAACGATTCGCCAGCGCGACATAGATGCAGCTGTCGAATTTCACATGTGGCGCGCCACGATCCGATCTGCCGCTGAACACAAAGAACGCCACGCTGCAGTTCTTCGGAAGCTATCCGGCCAGGACGATCAAGCGCCCTGAACCTTGCCCCTTGGCATCCAGGGCCACTGATAGATGATCGATGGCCAGCTGACAGGCCCATAAGCGATGGGACGAGGCCCCGGCCTACAGAGGTTAGGGCCTCGCGGCGTCAGACCAACACGACGCCCCGCAATGACGGGCGGCATCTCTCATAATTCACGTCGGACGGCCGATCAATGGTGCTTGCGAGAGCTTTCGCCCTCGCTCACATCATCGACACCATCGTTTTGATTTTGGCCGTGACATGCAGGCCATGAAATGGCTCATAAGACAACGTTTTGCGTGCTGGAAGGTCCTTCATTGTCTGCCATCCAACCACCCATCCAGCACGCCCAGTTAGTCAGTCGAGTGCTGCGAACCCAGTTGATAGCATCCCAGCGTTCCAATCTAAGCGCAGTTCGTCCATAGGGATTCTCTAAATACTGGGTGACACGTTGAAACTCGCAAATTTGACCTGCTGTTTGATAGTGGCGTTATCGATCGACGTCAGCACCGCCTCGCAAAGCCGCGTTTCCGGCGTTACTTCGACCACACCAAATCAGGTGCGCTATGACCGGCATACGTGGGCAGATTCCACGTTGGCAGGAGGGAAGCCGCACAACATGGGCGCCACGACGGTGAGGCTCCCTGATCCTTGTGACTCCTATCCTGATCGATGCGTTACAAATCCGCCTTCGGGATCGGGTGGGAACCAAGGCGGTAAGCCTCCATCCTCAGGGATAGTTTGCGCCAGCCGAAATGTCCGCTCGGGCGGCGCATCTTCCGGCAGCCTGCAGTCGCCACAAATGAGCTGTGGTGCCGCCAACATAGGGCAGAAATATTTGGCCTATGCGTCTTGCATCCCCGTGAGCGAAAGCACGTGCAGTGGAGGCGACTTCCTCGGATACGAATGCACTCCAACCGGATGGAAGCCTCCTTACATTGGCGTATACCTGACTGGCGATTGGGCTGCACTTCAGACCCAGGGCGTCCAGGACCTGAGTTATGCTTCCCAGGGTAAATGGCCCACGGGGCCTTATCCCGCGTACTACTCGTATCAATGCAAGGTCCCTTGACTCGCATCAGGGTTCGTCGCAGCAACCGCTAAACACACGCCAGATCTCATGGGGCGAGACGCTGAGGGGCGAGTCTATACCCTATGCAAGAGCTCCCCACCCTCGCCCACTTCCTTGGCGCCGCCACCGTTGATCCGATCCCGCGCCCTCGCCCTCTGGCCGGCGTGCATGCTCGCCTAGGCTTCCCGTCGCCCGCAGAGGACTTCCTGGACGACACGATCGACATCAACAACTGGCTTGTCCGCAACGCGGCCGCCACGTTTTTCTACAGGGCCGACGGCTGGTCGATGCTAATGGCCGGCATCTGTGATGGAGACCTGCTGGTGGTCGACCGCTCAGTCACCCCTCACGACGGCGATCTGGTGCTCGCCATCTGGGATGGCAACCAACCCTCTTGTAAGGTGCTGAAGATATGTGGCGACCACATCGAGCTGCATTCTGCACACCCGGAACACCGTCCGATCGTGCTTGAGCAGGAAACCCAAGTCGAGGTCTTTGCTGTCACCGGCGTTGCACGCCAGATCCAGCGGAGGTACGGCAGTGTTCGCCATCCTGGACGGAAATAATTTTTTCGCATCCTGCGAACAGATCTTTCAGCCGCATCTGCGCGGCAAGCCTCTGGTTGTGCTGAGCAACAATGATGGTTCCGCAATTGCACGATCGGCTGAAGCCAAAGCCCTCGGCATCAAGATGGGACAACCCGCTCATGAGCTGAAGGATCTTGTGCGTAGGCACGGGCTGCACATGCGGTCCGCGAACTTCGCCCTGTACGGCGACATGAGTGGGCGGATGGTGTCGATCCTTCGCGATTCAGTGCCGCGGGTTGAGGTCTACAGTATCGACGAGTCCTTCCTCGACCTGTCCGGCATCAGGGACCGCACCGCGCTCGCGTACACCCTTCGCGAACGTGTGCATCGCTGGACGGGCATAGCGAACTGCATCGGCATCGGCCCAACCAAGACGCTGGCCAAGATGGCCAACAAGCTCGCGAAGACGTCGGGAGGTGTCGTGGACCTTTCTGACCCCACCGCGCACGAGGAGGCATTCGCGAGATTCCCCGCATCCGACCTATGGGGGGTCGGCCACCGCTGGGCAGCCAAGCTGTCATCTATGGGCATCACTACCGCGTCCCAGGTGCGCGATGCCCGGCCAGACCTGATCCTCGAGCACTTCGGAGTCGTACTCCACCGAACGCAGCGCGAGCTTCAGGGCTACCCCTGCCAGGGCCTTGAAGACGTCGAGCCTGACCGCCAGCAGATCATGGTCAGCCGCTCCTTCGGCGAACGGGTAGACGATCACCAGGCGATCGCGGAGGCCCTAGCGACCTTCACCGTTCGTGCGTGCGAGAAGCTCCGACAGCGAGGCCTTGTCGCCTCAGCGCTGTGGGTGTTTGCCTATACCGACCCATTCCGTCCTGAGATGGGTCAGCACCACCCCCGCCGAACGGCCGAACTGTCGGCGCCCACCAACGACACCCGCGTGGTGCTCTCTGCTCTACGGGAAATGCTGCGCGGCATGCTCCGCAATGGATACAGCTACAAGAAGGCCGGGGTATGCCTAATCGATCTGGCTAAGCCCGGGGAGCTGCAGGGAGACCTGTTCTCGCCGGCGACAGTTGGCGATGCGGCATTGATGTCCACGCTGGACGCCATCAACCGTAAGTTCGGCCGCGGCACTGCCGGCCTCGGGGCTACGGGCTGGCAGGACAAGCCGGCCTGGAGGATGCGACAACAACAACTTTCCCCCCACTACACGACGCGAATCAGCGACCTCCCGCGCGCTTCCTGCTAGTCGACCAAAAATAACCATCAATTCTCTTGGAATTGACGAACTAAATGGAAGCAATTCTCAACCTCATGGCTTCTCGACGCGGTAGCCTGCGTGCAAAAGAACTGCCCGGCAAAGCTCCATAAAAGCAGTGATGGAGAGGTCGTGCTTCGCGTCATTGGTCCGCCAGCCACAAATCTTGAAACTGGCCGCAATTGCGGCTGCATCAACATGGTCTACAGTTGGCAATAGCGCGAATCCGGCTTTGTATCCGTGGCGCCCCTCCTTCGATGCTTCGTTGTCGTAGGTGCTGATCAACAACCAGTTAAGCGCCTCGCCGGTGTATGCATCCATACCGTTCGACTCCAGCACAGCTGCGTGTATCGCTTCTCGGTACCCCGCCCCCGTGCACGTATGGCCCCGAAGCCGATCGCGCTTCACGTGTGCCCGCGCTTTCAGGAACAACCACCGCTGGTAAACCCCTTCAGTGACGATGGTTTCAAGAAATGCAGGGAGACTATGCTTCTTCCCAGAGTGTGGAATCACTTTTTCAACTACCTCCCCAAGTTGAGGCTTCGCAGGTTGCCCAAGCCTATTGCATCCCATTCTGGCCAAGTCGGCGGTGAATAAATAGACGACCTGCTGGAGCACACTAAGCCTAGTGGACGCCCCACCCTCTCATTCTTGCGCAATCACATTAAAGTGACGCGTCGCATTAATAGGATGGACCATCCTCGCGTGGGCATCCGCTGATGGCGGAAGCTTGCAGCAAGTACCTTCGGCTTCCAACGTACCTCGGTATCAGTCGCATACCCTGACCTCGAGGTGCAATTTCCTCGCTGCACACGGCGTAGCAATCTTCGGCAACACACTTGAGCTTGGGTAGATCGAGGTACATGCTGTAGGCATTGGCAAGCAGCTTTACGCGCAGCAAATATCTCAGGATGTCTCTGTCTAGGCCATGCGGTTGGAGTGAGCTGCTTAACAGCTCTTTCGATCCGCCGTTGTTTCGCAACACATCTACTTCAAGTGTTAGCGTTCCCCCTCAACTTGGTAGCTTACTCATGAGATTAATGACCAGTCTCCTCGTAATATTATCCACTCTGATTTCTTCCGCCGCATTTGCTCAAACATACGCATATGGCCCTTCCGAGGTGACACTTTACGGAACACTCATCTCTGCGCCAGGAGAAACGCCTGATGGCGCCAAAATTACTTACCCGGCACTTGAGTTGGTGCTTCCAATAACAGTCAGCTCAACTCCCGGCGACGAACTTTTTGAGCCAACAGAAAAAGGCGTGATGCTAATCCACCTTGCTCTTGACAAAGAGACAGCGGATCAGTTTGTGCAGCTCAAGGGCCGCCGCATTGCAGCTACTGGAAATCTATTCCATTCCGACAATGGCCACCATCAAACTGATGTCTTGCTGCTAGTCAAAGCTCTCTCTGCTGCTAGATAAGCAGAGAGGGCAAACAGTTCATTGAGGCTGATGTCACTACACGGTTCGGCTATTCCTGGCCATAGGGCGCCATTGACTAAAAGCCGCTGCTTGACAGCCTACTCAATCCGGTTCCTTCAAGCTGAAGCGTAGCTCGCCCTTTTCCTCTCGTGCAATCGTCAAAGAACTATGCAAATCCTTCCGCTAGATCCCGTAAGGGCAGACACTTGGTCCGAAACTCTGCGTGCGAAGTTGATCGCTTCTCGACAGTGGTCTGAGCCTTGGTTCAACGAGAGTCCCGGAAGGGCCGGCGCCTATGACCAGCTACACGATATTTTGACCCCTGAGCTACGCCGCTACGCTCTTCGTGGTTGGCACTGCACGCGACTACTTGATGCTGAAGTCTGTGAAATCCGCCAAGACGGGCTTCATGTGCTGTCTGAGGACTTGCTGCTAAATCGAATTGACGCGGCGCAGGTAGCGGGTGAGCTAACAAATGAGGTGGCAGATCGGTTACGAGTCAGCCACGTAGCGGCACACCGGAATCGTAAGGGACAACTCTGGTTCGGGTTCACGAGTGACTTACCAGATGAGTCGGCGATTGGCCCTCTTCTGCGAAACTGGGGTGGTGAAGCCATGTACTGGGCGCATACGAATGACAGGATAATTGCGGATGTCTTGCAGAACCTAGGGCGACCCACGGTTATCGAAGCTTGGGTGCCAATATCCAGCCTGGGAACAGTTCAAGTGCTTGTGGATTTGGTTTGCCAAGTGGATCTAGAGTCCGCTGGATTGTTTGATCGCTCTGAGGTCGTGAAATACGAGGCTTACTCGACAGAACCTATTCCAGCGGAGAACATCATTGCAATCGACCAGCATCCTGGAACGGAATTTGAGCGCCGTACCCGTTGCCTGACATGGAGAGAGGCGTTGAAGTAGACGGCAACAGACCAACTAGGGGCTACCTGGGAACGTCACATCGGCACTTTCGCCCACTGTCCCCTTTTGACCGCAAGTAGATCTGTCGGGGCGGCCCTCATTTCTACTCCGCCGTCTCACCCAGCCCCCTTTCGCCGCCTGGTCGACGCACCTTAGGTACGTATCTTGAGCTCCTCAGTCACGTGTTTAACCTTCGCCAGAGCGCCTGGAATCGTAGTCCTGAGCTGCCGACGAGTGAAATCGCTCATGTTCAGAACTCCGAGAGATCGACTTGGCCGAGGACCGTCCGCAGATCAAGCTTCTGGAGTTCCCAGGATTTAGTGGACACCTGACCGAGGGTGGCGATGCGCTGCCTCGAACTCGTCAGGACTGACCCCGCCTAGATGGCTGTGGCGGCGTGTTGGATTGTAA
>NZ_JBRRDW010000074.1:0-15527 GCF_056759895.1 Stenotrophomonas sp. STEN038 | reverse complement strand
GGTGGCGGTTGGGGCGGTGGTGGTGGACGTTCGGGAGGCGGTGGTGCCTAGGGGAGCTGGTGATGCGCTGGTTACGACATTTCTTTGCTCCTTCCGCGCATGCCGCATTCCCGGAGGCCAGCCTGGACCGGATCGCCCACGCCATTGCCGATGGTGAGCGTCTGCACAGCGGCCAGGTGATGTTCGCGGTCGAGTCCGATCTGCCGTTTGCCCTGCTGTGGAAGAACAACTGCCCCCGCGCCCGTGCCGAGCACGCCTTCGCACTGTTGCGCACCTGGGACACCGAGGCCAACAACGGTGTGTTGATCTATCTGCTGCTGGCCGACCATGCCATCGAGATCGTCGCCGACCGTGGCCTGCAGGCGCGGGTGGATGCGGCGCAGTGGCAGCTGATCTGCGATCACCTGCGCGAGCAGCTGAACGGGAATACGCGCGAGGAAGCTGTGCTGGCGGCGGTGGCCGAGGTCTCGCAGCTGCTGTCGGCGCACTTTCCACCCAACCCGGCAGGGCGCACCCGCAACGAGCTACCTGACCGCCCGCAGGTGTTCGGCTGAAGCATGGGTTGAGTGGCAAGGGCCGCTACCCCGAGAATAGGGGCTGGTTCGCCTGACAGTGCCCGCATGCTCTTTCTTCATGACATAGACCCCATCGCTTTCTCGCTGGGTCCGATCGATGTGCACTGGTACGGCATCATGTACCTGCTCGGCTTTGCCGCTGCCTGGTGGCTGGGCCGTTCCCGCATCCTTGCCGGGCGCTTGCCCGGCGTGGATATGAACGGGTTCTCCGACCTGCTGTTCTACGCGATGCTGGGCGTGGTGCTGGGCGGACGCATCGGCTACATGCTGTTCTACGCAACCGCCGACTTCCTCGCCAATCCGCTGATCCTGTTGCGGGTCTGGGAGGGCGGCATGAGCTTCCACGGCGGCCTGCTTGGCGTGCTGATCGCCGGCTGGTGGTGGACGCGCAAGCACAAGCTGCACTTCTTCGACACCATCGACTTTGTTGCGCCGCTGGTTCCGCTGGGCCTGGGCTTTGGCCGCTTGGGCAACTTCATTGGTGGCGAGCTGTACGGCAAGTTCACCAATGCAGGCTGGGGCGTGGTCTTCCCGCATTCGCCGCTGAAGGACATCCCCGCTGGCTTGCCGGCGATGGAGCAGCTGTTGTCGGCGGCGCAGATCCAGCAGGACTATGCTGCCGGGCTGCTCAGCCAGTACGCGCGCCATCCCTCGCAGCTGTACGAAGCGCTGCTGGAAGGTCTGGTGATGTTCCTGGTGCTGTGGTTCTACTCGATGAAGCCGCGCCCGCGTTATGCCGTGTCCGGCCTGTTCGCGCTGATGTACGGCAGCTTCCGCTTCCTGGTCGAGTTTGTGCGCATGCCCGACAACGGCGTGTATGTCGCGTTTGATTGGTTGACCCGTGGCCAGATTCTGAGCCTGCCGTTGATCGTGCTGGGCTTGGTGTTGCTGGCAATGTCGCGCCGCGCGCCGGTGTTGCAGCCGGTGCTCCCACTGGAAGAGAAGAAGGCATGAAGCAATACCTGGATCTGCTGCAGCATGTGATGGAGCACGGTACCGAGAAGTCCGACCGCACCGGCACCGGCACGCGCAGCGTGTTCGGCTGGCAGATGCGCTTCGACCTCAACCAGGGCTTCCCGCTGGTCACCACCAAGAAGCTGCACCTGCGCTCGATCATTCATGAGCTGCTGTGGTTCCTGAAGGGCGATACCAATATCGGCTACCTCAAGGACAACAAGGTCAACATCTGGGACGAGTGGGCCGATGCCAATGGCGACCTCGGCCCGGTCTACGGCAAGCAGTGGCGCAGCTGGGCCACCGCCGATGGCCGCGAGATCGACCAGATGCAGTGGCTGGTGGACGAGATCAAGCGCAATCCGGATTCGCGTCGGCTGGTGGTCAGCGCCTGGAACGTGGGCGAGCTGTCGCAGATGGCGCTGATGCCCTGCCACAACCTGTTCCAGTTCTACGTGGTCGACGGCAAGCTCAGCTGCCAGCTGTACCAGCGCAGCGGTGACATCTTCCTCGGCGTGCCCTTCAATATCGCCAGCTATGCCTTGCTGACGCATATGGTGGCGCAGGCGACGGGGCTGGGCGTTGGCGATTTCGTGCACACGCTGGGCGATGCGCACATCTATTCCAACCACTACGAGCAGGCACGCGAGCAGTTGTCGCGCGAACCGCGCGCGCTGCCCAAGCTGTGGTTGAATCCAGAAGTGACCGATCTGTTCGGCTTCCAGTTCGACGACATTCGCATCGACGGCTACGACCCGCATCCGGCAATCAAGGCACCGGTGGCGGTGTAATGAAGCTCTCGATGATCGCCGCGCTGGATCGCAATCGTGGCATTGGCCATGACAACGCGATGCCGTGGCATCTGCCCGATGACTTCAAGCACTTCAAGGCGCTGACCCTCGGCAAGCCGATCCTGATGGGGCGCAAGACCGCTGAGTCGCTGGGTCGCGCTCTGCCGGGGCGAACCAATCTGGTGTTGACCCGAAGCGGGCAGGTGCCGTTTGCCGGCATGCGTGCGGTGGCTTCGTTGGATGAGGCGCGGGCGATCGCTGTGGGCGAGGGCGCTGACGAGCTGTGCGTGATTGGTGGCGGCGAGATCTATCGGCTGTTGCTGGATCAGGCCACTGATCTGCATCTGACCTGGGTGGATACCGAGGTGAACGCCGATACGCATTTTCCGGAGGTGGATCCGGCGCTGTGGCGGGAAGTGGATAGCCAGGAGCATGCGGCTGATGAGCGGCATGCGTTTGCGTTCCGGTTCGTGCACTACGTGCGGGGTTGAGTCGTTCTGAAGCTAAAAGCTACCCCTCCCCAGCCCTCCCCTTGGCTACGCCAAAGGGAGGGGGTAACAGCCTGGGCTACGCAAGATGGTGCAGCCGGCGAGATCAGCTCCCTCCCTTTGGCGTAGCCAAGGGGAGGGTTGGGGAGGGGTAGCTCTTCGCACTTTGCTCTTAGCTCTTTGCACCAAGCTTTCAAAGCCTCGCACCAGAGCCCAATCACCCCGGCATCCGGTAATGCCCAATGATCGTGTGCCGGAACAGGAGATCCTGCTCCTGCGTGCCTTGCGCGATGTTGTGCAGCACCAGCGGGGTGCCGTCGTCCAGCCGCCGATCCGAGACGATGCCTACGTGCAGCAGGCCGTTGCCATTGAGCCTCCACGCGACGATGTCGCCGGCGGCATAGTCATCAGCGAGGGTACTTGTCGGCAACTCCCAGCCTTGCCGCTGGAACCAGTGCATCTGGTTGGGCACGCGGCGGTGGTCGATGTTCCGATCCGCGCGCGAGAGTCCCCATAGCTGCGGGTAGGCAGTGAAATTCCCGCGCATGTCCTCATGGATACGCTGCTGCAGGTCAACACCTTGCGTGCGCAGCGCGCGAATCACCACGTCGGTGCAGACACCACGATCAAGCGGCGGATCGCCGTTGGGATAGGTCAGTGAGAAGTAGGCCGGGTCGTAGCGGGTGGTTACCCCGATCTGAGCCCGTGCGGCCGCAACCAGCGGAGGTGAAACGACTTGCGGCGCCGGTTCGCTGACTGCTTGCGGCGGTGTTGGGTTTGTTTCGATGTCGGCGGACTGCTGGTGGCAGCCCGCAAGCAATGCAATGGCCATCAGCATCAGTGCCGACGGCCAAACCCTCATGCAGCCGGTCCGTTGTTGTCCGGCGTGGGTGTGCTGTTGTTGCCGTTGTTGTTGCCATTGCCGTTGCGCCCACGTGGACGATGACGGCGCGGGCGTCGGCGTTGTTCGCCGCTGCGCTCGGCGCGCTGAGCTTCGCCGCGGGGGTCGGGCTTGGACTCGGGCTTGGCTTCCACCTTGGCTTCCACACGCGGCTTGCGCGGCGGAT
The DNA here is from genome assembly GCF_056759895.1 of Stenotrophomonas sp. STEN038. Lineage (NCBI taxonomy): Bacteria > Pseudomonadati > Pseudomonadota > Gammaproteobacteria > Lysobacterales > Lysobacteraceae > Stenotrophomonas > Stenotrophomonas sp. STEN038. Next base: position 11,652 of record NZ_JBRRDW010000074.1, on the reverse strand, counting down.
GCTGGCCCGGCACCGGCACTGGTACATCGCGGCCCGGTACCTGCACGACGCGCAGGTCGTCGCTGTCCAACTGCAGCGCGGTGAGCTTGCCGCCCCAGACCGCGCCGGTATCGATGGCGTGCACACCCTGGGTGATGGTCAGGCCCAGGGCCGACCAATGGCCGCAGACCATCTTCAGTTCGCGCTCGACCCGGCCAGGCACTTCAAACCACGGGTACATGCCCTGCGGCTGGGTGCCCGGGGTGCCCTTGTCTTCCATGCCGATGCGCCCGCTTGGGGTGCAGTAGCGCATGCGGGTGAAGATGTTGATGATGGCGCGCGAGCGGTCGTAGCCGCTCAGGCCTGGCGACCATGCCGGTTTGTCGCCATACATGTTGCGGAACAGTTTGCGGTAGCCGTTGCCGTGCAGTTGCAGCTCGACTTCGCGGGCGTGCTTCTCAGCCAGTGCTACGGTCCATTTCGGTGCCAGGCCGGCATGGAACATCATCCAGCCCAGCTCACGGTCTACGTGTGCCAGCTTCTGCATGCGCAGCCAGTCCAGCAACACGTCGCGGTCCTCGGCCAGCACGATGCGCTGCAGGTCAGGGTTGACCTTGCGCTGCTCCTCTTCGCTGCGGGCACCGATGGCCAGCAGGGACAGGTCGTGGTTGCCGAGCACGGTGACGCTGTGCTCGCGCAGTGAGTGCACCAGTCGCAACGTCTCCAATGACTGGCCGCCACGGTTGACCAGATCGCCGGCGAACCACAGTTTGTCGGCGGCCGGATCGAAGTTGATCTTCTCCAGCAAACGCTGGGTGACGTCGTAGCAGCCCTGCAGGTCGCCAATTGCCCAGGTCGCCATCAGTGCAGCGTCCTTGGGATGGCGAGCACGAACGGCGCGATCGGTGCGGCGAACTCGGTGCCGTCGTCGGCGATCATGTCGTAGTGGCCCTGCATGGTGCCGCGCTCGGTGCCGAGCATCACGCCGGAGGTGTAGCGGAACTCCTCGCCGGGGCGCAGCCGTGGCTGTTCGCCGACCACGCCATCGCCATCGACGGTCTCGACCCGGCCTTCGCCGTCGGTGATGCGCCAATGGCGGCTGATCAGCCGCGCCGGCATGGTGCCGCGGTTGTGGATGCGGATCGTGTAGGCGAACGCAAAGCGGCCGTCTTCAGGGGCCGACTGGTCGTCGATGAAACGAGGCGAGACCTCGATCTCGATCGCGTAGTGGCGGGTGTCTTCCATGGGAGGAGTGTAAGCAAAAGCAGGTGATCGGATTGCGTGTTTGCAGCGCTTATTCGTGCGGCAGGTTGGCAAGCCTGATGAAATCGGCAACTTCCAGCTGTTCGGCACGGGCATCACTGCGTACGCCGGCGGCCTCGAACTGGGCCTGGTCGATGACGCCGTTGAGGGCGTTGCGCAGGGTTTTGCGGCGCTGGCCGAAGGCGGCGCGGACCACATCCGCGAAGCGCTTGCGGTCGTTGATGCCAACCGTGGCCGGATCACGCGGAATCAGCCGGACCACGGCCGAATCCACCTTCGGCGGCGGCCGGAACGCGCCCGGCGGCACCACGAACAAGGCGCGCACCTCACAGAATGCCTGCAGCATCACGCTCAGTCGGCCGTAGACCTTGCTGCCCGGGCCAGCGGCCATGCGGTCGACCACTTCCTTCTGCAGCATGAAGGTCATGTCCGAGATCGCGGCGGCGTGGTCCAGCGCGTGGAACAGGATCGGCGAGGAGATGTTGTAAGGCAGGTTGCCGACCAGGCGGATCGTGGAACCGGCGGCCAGCTCGGTGAAATCCACCCGTAGCACGTCGCTGTGGACGATGGTCAGCTCGCCCAGCGGCGCGGCGGCTTCGGTCAGCGGTACGATCAGGTCGCGATCGAACTCGATGACGGTCAGCTTGGGGTGACGACGCAGCAACGGGAAGGTGATGGCGCCCTGGCCCGGGCCGATCTCGACCAGGCGGTCGTCGCCCTTGGGGTCGACTGCCATGACAATCTTCTCGACGTAGTACTTGTCCGCCAGGAAGTGCTGGCCGAGCTGCTTCTTGGCCGGAGCGGTGAAGCCCGTGCGCGGGGAGTAATCTGAATTCATGTGCTGATTTTACGTTGTGCAGCCAGCTGTGCGCATAACGCTGTTGCCGCAAACAGGCTGGAGGGGTCGGCTACGCCCTTGCCGGCGAGGTCCAGGGCAGTGCCATGGTCCACCGCGACGCGCGGGTAAGGCAGTCCCAGGGTGATATTGGTGGCTTGCTCGAAGCCGCTGTACTTGAGCACCGGCAGGCCCTGGTCGTGGTACATCGCCAGGACCGCGTCGAAACCGGCCAGTTTGGCTGGCAGGAAAGCGGTGTCGGCGGGCAGCGGGCCGATCAGGTTCAGGCCTTCGTCACGCATCTGCTCGAGCAGCGGGATGATCAGGTCCAGCTCTTCACGGCCGAGATGGCCGTCTTCGCCGGCATGCGGGTTGAGCCCGAGCACGGCGATACGTGGCTGCGCCAGGCCGAAATCGCGGCGCAGGGCCGCATCGGTGGTGCTGATGACCTTGCGCAGGCTGTCTGCGGTGATGGCGTCGGCGACGTCACGTAGCGGCAGATGGGTGGTGGCCAGGGCCACACGCACGATGGGGTTGGCCAGCATCATCACCACTTCGACGCCGGCCTGGTTGGCCAGCAGTTCGGTGGTGCCGCTGTAGGCGATGCCGCCTTGGTTGATCACGGCTTTGTGCACCGGGCCGGTGACCACGCCATCAAGGCTACCGTCCAGGCAGGCTTGGCCGGCGCCAAGCAGGCAATCGATTACCGCGCGTGCATTGCGTGGGTCGGCCTGGCCAAACTGCGAGGGCATGGCATTGCGGACTTCACGCAGGCGAAGGTCGCCGGGACGGCTGGCGGTGGCGTATTCGGGAAGCAGTTGCAGCGGCAGGTTCAGCGCGCTGGCGGCGGCCCGCAGCGTATCGGGGTCCGCAAACGCCAACAGCCGGCAGTCACTGCGCGGCTGTTGGGCAAGACGAATGCATAGTTCCGGGCCGATCCCGGAGGGCTCGCCCGGTACCAGAGCGAGCTCGGCAATCATGGATCAGGGCTTGGCCGGTTCGGCCGGCGTGGTTGCCGGCGTATTCGCGGAATCAGCATTGCCCTCGGCGCGGTCACCGCTACGGAAGCTGACGTAGGCTTCGCCACGCAGTTCCTGCAGGTAACGGTTGTACTCGTCGTCCAGCTTGCGGCGGCCGATCTGTTCACGGACCTGGGCGCGCTTGTTGTTGTCGCCGACGTCGGTCTGACGGCTGGCCACGCGCTGCACGATATGCCAGCCGGCATCGGTGCGGAACGGAGTGCCCACGCCATTGTCAGTCAGGCTTTCAACCTGCTTGCCGAAGTCCGGGCCGAAGGCATCGGCCGGGAACCAGCCCAGATCACCGCCCTGACCACGGCTGTTGGTGTCGTCGGAGGATTCTTTTGCCACGGCCTGGAAGTCGGCGCCACCAGCGATGCGGGCACGCAGGGTTTCGATCTTGGCCTTGGCGGCAGCGTCGTCGACCTGGTCGGTGACGCGCACCAGGATATGGCGGGCGTGGTATTCGGTGACCTTCTGGCCGCTGTCGCCAGCGCTGCCGGCATCACGGGTTTCCACCAGCTTGAGCAACTGGAAGCCGCTCGGGCCACGGATCGGGCCCAGCACGTCGCCGGCCTTCATGGTCTTGATCTGGTTGGCGAACGCGCTGGGGATTTCGTCGGCACTGCGCCAGCCCAGGTCGCCGCCTTCCAGCGCGTTGGGGCTGTCCGAGTAACGGACGGCAGCAGCGGAGAAGTCCAGTTCGCCCTTGTCCAGCAGGCCCTTGACGCCGTCAACCTTGCTCTGGCCGGTGGCGATCTGCTCAGCAGTCGCGCCTTCCGGCACGGCAATCAGGATGTGCGCCAGGTGGAACTGTGCACCGCCTGCGTTCTGCTGGGCCAGTGCAGCATCCACTTCGCCTTCGCTGACGCTGATGCGGCTTTGCGCAAAGCTCTGGCGCAGGCGCTGGGTGATGATCTCCTCGCGCACCGAGTTACGGAAGTCGGAGAAACCGATACCGTCCAGGCTCAGGCGCTGACGCAGGCCATCAACCGTGGTGCCGTTCTGTTGGGCAATGCTGCCGATGGCGTGGTTGAGCTCTTCATCGCTGACGCGGATGCCGCTGCTCTCGGCGCGGGCCACCTGCAGCTTGACCAGCACCAGACGCTCCAGCACCTGCCGCTCCAGCACGGATTCCGGCGGCAGTTGGGCTTCACGGCCGGCGTACTGGCCCTTGATGTTGGCAACCGCACGCTGCAGTTCGCTCTGCAGGATGACGCCCTCGTCGACGATGGCGGCAATGCGATCCAGCGGTTGCGTCTGCTGCGCAACAGCCGGGGCGGCAACGCCGGAGAACGCCAGCAAGGTGGCGAGGACTGCAGGAAGGGTCTTGGTCATGGAATCTGGTTGGGATCGTAGTCGTCGTCGTTCGCTTCGATGTTGCTGGGCGGAACGAGGTAGAGGTCGTCTCGGTTGTAGCCGAGAATAGCACGGCGCAAGGTGCGGTCCGTGTTCTGCCCGACCGAGCTCAGGCCCTTGAGCACGAACTCGATCTGGAACGAATTGTTGAGGTCACCTTCGCGGTTTTTGACGTAGCGGCGGGCCAGGGCACGTACCGCCAGGCAGCAGCTGTCCCACTGTACGCCGCCGATGATTTCCAGCGGCTTGCTGTCGACCATGGAGTAGTAATAGCGGCCGACGACGCTCCAGCGCGGGTTGATCGGGTACAGGAAGGAGAAGTCAGCCTGCTTGAGCTGCTCCTGACCGGTGCTCGGGTTGCCGCGGTAGCGGTAGGTCAGGTTGATCACGCCGTCCTCAGGCAGCAGGTAACGTGCACGCACGCTGGCCAGGTCTTCCTTGCGGAACTTGGGATTCCACTGGTAGGTGGTACCCAGGGTCCAACGGTCGGTCATGGCCCAGTTGACGTCGGCCACCCAGGCGGACTTGCTTTCGCTCACCACCGGGTCGCCGGGGTTCACGGTAACCCGCGAGTCTTCGAAATAGCTGATCTGACCAATGCTGGCTGAGAGCTTCTCGCGACCGTCAGCCTGACGGATCAGGCGGGTGGTCAGTGCCGTGGTCAGCTGATTGGCATCGTTCTGGCGGTCGGCGCCGGTGAAGCGCGAGTCGCGGAACAGCTGGCCCCAGCTGAAGGTAAAAGCGCGGGTGTCGAACAGCGGCAGGTCCGACTGATCGCGGTACGGGGTGTTCAGATAGAACAACCGGGGTTCCAGCGTGTGCAGGTAGGACTTGCCTTTGAGCGTGGTCTCACGATCGAAGAACAGGCCCATGTCGATGCTGGCGATGGGCATGCTGCGACTGGGTGAGGTGTTGCCGCGCAGCTGCTCCGGGGTCGGGTTGGTGATGCCGGCGGCACGCAGCTGCTGGGCACGGATGTCGTCGGCCAGGCCGCGCTCCAGGTCATAGGCGGTGTAGCGCCAGGCGAGGGTCGGGGTGATATACCAGGCAGCGCCGCCGAGCGGCATCGAGACATAAGGCTTGATGTCCAGACGCGAACCGCCAAACATCCGGGTGACGTCGCCGGTGCGGACATATTCACCATCTGCATCCCGTGTCTTGAGGTGGATGTCATCGTGGGTGAAACGCACCGCCTCGGCATACACGCCAGCCTCGAACCAGCGGCCGAAGCTCTCGTCCCAGGTGGCGAACAGTCGCGGTTGGCGGCTGTAAGGCAGGGAGCTTTCCGTCAGCGTGTAGTCGGTCAACTGCCATTCGTCGGCCATGATGCCGGCGGTCCAGCTGCGGCCGGTGCCATATAGGCCAGCCGTGCTCTGCATGTTGGAGGCAGTGATGCCGTTCAGGCGGTTGGAAAAGTCTTCGACGTAGCGCTCGTCGCTGACCCAGGCCAGGTTGGCGCGGGCCTGCCAGTTCTTGTCGATGTTGTGGTAGCCGGTGAACGACAGGCTGCCTCGATCACGGTCGCGCAGGGAGTCGTTTGGCAGATATGTCGTATCCAGCTGGCCGCGGCCGCCGGAGTACAGGTAGCGGAATTCATTGTCGAGCATGAGCCCGCGCTTGCTCATGTAGCGCGGGGTCAGGGTGTCGTCGTAGTTCGGCGCCAGATTGAAGTAGATCGGCTGCGCGTAATCAAAGCCATTGCGCCCCGACAGGCTCAGCTTTGGATAAAGCAGGCCGGTCATGCGGCGGTCGTCGATCGGGAACTTGAAGTAGGGCATGTACAGCACGGGTACCTTGCCCAGGCGCAGGACCGCATTGCGGGCGGTGCCGAAGCCTTCGTCATTGTCGACGTCGATCTGCGGCGCCACCAGCTTCCACACCGGCTGCGAGGGATCGCAGGTGGTGTAGCTGGAATGGTGCATCTGCCCGGTCGAACCCTGCAGGTCGACCGAGTCGGCCGAGCCGTTGCCGCGACGGGAAACCAGTTGGTAACGGATATCGCTGATCTTGTGCGAATCCGTTTCCTGGTTGCCCTCTGCGCGCTCGGCGACCATCCGGATCGACGAATCCGAATAACGGACATTGCCCTCGGCAATGTAGTTGCCGCTTTCGGTATCCAGGCGCAGGCTGTCGGCGCCCATGAACTGGTCGCCACGCTTGATCAGCACATTGCCCTGGTACTGCGGTACGGCGCTGGTGCCGGTGAGCTCGTTGCCTTCGATGTCGGTGGGCAACTGCTCGCGGTTGGCGGCGGCGGCGGGGTCCGCCGGTGGTGCCTCGTCGAAGGCGGGAAGCGTGTCGGTAGCCGGGCACAGGCCCCAGTTCACCGGCTTATCGTCGGCCCAGGCGGGCAGGCAGATGGCAATGCCCAAGGGCAGGGGAAGCAGGCGGAGAGCTTTGCGCACGCGGTTCGCATTCGGGGGAAAACGGCCGCTAGCTTGCCGCATCGTCTGCATGGGGGCAATGAAAGCCTGCCGGGTGGGCCGGGCAAGGTTCATCCATCAACGGCTTGCGAGCAGTTCCTGGACATGCGCGACGCTGCATTCGCGCAGGGCCTGCAGGTCGTAGCCGCCCTCCAGCATGGACACCACGCGGCCGCTGCCGTGGCGTTCGGCGAGCTTGACCAGCTCGGCGGTCAGCCAGCCGAAGTCCTCGGTTTCGACCATCAGGTCAGCCTGCGGATCGCGCATGTGGGCATCGAAACCGGCCGAAATGAACAGCAACTGTGGCCGGAATGCCTCGATCTGCGGCAGCATCTCGTCGGCCCAGGTGTTGCGGAAGCGGAAGCCGCCGCTACCCGGCGGCAGCAGGATATTGCAGATATTGCCTACCCCGCGCTCGCGCATATTGCCCGAATACGGGAACAGGCCGGACTGGTGGGTGCTGTAGTAGGCGATCTTGGGCTCGGTTTCGAAGATGGCTTGGGTGCCATTGCCGTGGTGTACGTCGAAATCGACGATGGCGATGCGTTCCAGGCCGTACTTGTCGCGGGCATAGGCCGCGGCCACGGCGATGTTGTTGAACAGGCAGAAGCCCATCGCGGTATCGGCGGTGGCGTGGTGGCCGGGCGGGCGCACCGCGCAGAACACGTGCTTGTTGCCTTCTTCCAGCATCGCCGCGTCGACTGCGGCGACGCCTGCACCGGCCGCATGCAGGGCGGCGCTGGCCGAACCGGGCGAGCTGAAGGTGTCCAGATCGATACGCCGCAGCGGCGCGGTCTGCGCCTGCAGCACCGAATCGATCAGCTCACGGGTATGCACACGGGCCAGTTCGCCGAGCTTGGCGGGCGGCGCGTTGCGCCACTCCAACTGGTCCGGGAACTCGGCGCGCAGGGCTGAAATGACGGCATGTAGACGCTCCGGCGACTCGGGGTGATCGATGCCGGGGTCGTGTTCAAGGCAGGCGGGGTGGGTAAATACCAGCATGGCCGCACTGTAACCGTCGACGCCGCGCAGTGCGCGGCGTCGTATGGGAGGGGAGGATCAGCCGTGACGGCGCTCGTGGTTCCACAGTACTTCGCCATGGCCACCGGCCCGGGCAAGTACGCGGGACAACACGAACAGCAGGTCGGACAGGCGGTTCAGGTAGCGCACCGCTTCGGCACGGATGTCTTCGACACGGGCCAGTGCCACGGTTTCACGCTCGGCACGGCGGACGATGGTGCGCGCCAGATGGCAACGCGCTGCGCCTTCGCCGCCAGCTGGCAGGATGAAGTCCTTCAGTGGCGGCAGGTCATCGTTATAGCGATCCAGATGCTGCTCCAGCGCGTCGATGTCGGCGCCATGGATGGCGGCGTGACCGGGAATGCAGAGCTCACCACCGAGGTCGAACAGCTGGTGCTGGATGGTGGTCAGCAGCGTGCGCACGTCCTCGGGCATGTCCACGGCCAACAGCACGCCGATGGCCGAATTGGCCTCGTCGACGGTGCCGTAGGCGTTGACCCGCAGCGAATCCTTGCCGGTACGGCTGCCATCACCCAGACCGGTGCTGCCATCGTCGCCAGTGCGGGTGTAGATCTTGGAGAGGCGGTTACCCATTGCCCGGCGCGCCCTTAGTGGGCAACGCGGCCAGCGGCCGGCTGCTTGCTGACGGCTTCAGCCACAACCTGTACCAGCGCGGCAGCACCGACGTACATGGCGGCACTCTGCATGTACGGCAGCAGCCAGTCGCTGTAGTTCTTGGCCCAGCCGGCGAAGGTCGGCTCGGCGACCGAGGCGCTGATCCAGTAGAAGCTGCCCTGCGCGATCAGGTGGCACAGCGCGACCGAACCGATCACGGTGGCGGCCAGCATGCCCAGCGACTTGAGGCTGGCGCTGCGGTAGTAGCGACGCAGCAGCATGCCGCCAGTCCACATCGCGAAGTAGGCCGGGATCAGCATCCAGTATGCCGCCGACACGCAGTAGTGCTGCCAGAAGCTCATGCCCTGGTTGGAGATCACCACCCAGTCAATCACCACCGCCAGGCCCATCAGCAACGGGAACGCCCAGCGGGTCCAGTTGCGCAGGTAGAAGCCACCAATGAAGAACACCGCCCACGAAGCATCCGGGACCGGTGCAAAGTGGTTGAGGCGGGTGCCGGCCATCAGCAGCACGAGCAGGGACAGGATGATGGCGCGTTGAGCGTTGGCGGTCATGGTGGCGATTTCCGTTAATCAGACGGCCATTCTAGCCGCAGTGGGGGTGAACCGGCGGTTGCACTGCGGCAAGGGGCGGCGACCGGGCGGGTGAAGCCCCGTTATCATTGGCCCATGAGCAAGAACCATGACGTAGTGATCGTCGGTGGCGGGCTGGTTGGTGCCAGCCTGGCCATCGCATTGGACCGGCTGGGGCTGGATGTCGGCCTGGTCGAGGCGACCCCGGGCGGCGCGTTGCCCGCGGTGTTCGACCAGCGCAACCTCAGCTTTGCGGCGGCCACGATCAATGCGCTGACCGCGTTGGGGGTGATGCAGAAGCTGAGCAACCCAGGCGGCCCGATCCGCCGCATCCATGTCAGCCGCGCCGGTGATTTCGGCCGGGTGGTGATGCAGGCCAGTGATTACGGCCGCGAGGCGTTCGGCCAGGTGGTGGTGGCGCGCGACTTTGGGGAGGCGCTGGAAGCCCGCCTGGGCGAACTGCAGCAGCTGACCCGCTACCGCCCGGCGAAGTTCGTCGGTCTCGGTGCAGGCAGTGATGGCCGGCGCGAGGTGCTGATTGCCGATGATGCGGGCGAGCAGCGCCTGCAGGCCCGGCTGGTGGTGGGCGCCGACGGCACCCGCAGCGCGGTTCGGCAGGCGCTGGGGATCGACGTCAATGAGCACGATTACCAGCAGACCCTGTTCGTGGCGCGGCTGCGTGCGGCCAAGGCACCGGACGGCTGTGCCTATGAACGCTTCACCGATACCGGCCCGACCGCGTTGCTGCCGCGTGGCGACCGCCACTACGGTGTGGTCCACGGCGTCGCTCGCGACCAGGCTGATGCGGTGATGGCACTGGATGAGGCGGCGTGGCTTGCACGGCTGCAGGACGCCGTGGGCTGGCGCGCAGGGCGGCTGCTGGAAAGCGGCCCGCGCAGCGCCTACCCGCTGGTCCAGGTGCTGGCGCAGAAGCTGGTCGGCGAGCGCGCGCTGCTGCTGGGCAATGCCGCGCAGACCATCCACCCGCTGGGTGCGCAGGGTTTCAACCTGGGTCTGCGCGATGCGCTGACCCTGGCCGAGTTGATTGGCGACGCCGCCCAGGACCCGGGCAGTGAGGATCTGCTGCAGGCCTACGTTGCGCGACGCGGCCCGGACCGCGAGCAGACGTTGGCGTTCTCCGATGGACTTGCCCGTTTGACCAGCAATGCCACGCCGCTGATCCGGCCATTGCGCAGCCTGGGTTTTGTGGCTGCGGCACAAGCGCCGGCGGTGCAGTCCTTCCTGGTCGGTGGCGCGATGGGCTTCCGTGGGCAGGTGCCCGAGCTGTGCAGGAGTGAAGCGCGATGAGCCGGCGCGGACAATGGGATGCGGTAATCGTCGGCGGTGGCGTGGTTGGCGCGGCATGCGCGCTGGCGCTGGCGGAGGAAGGACTGCAGGTGGCAATGGTGGAAGGTCGCGAGCCGCCACCGTGGTCGCCACAGAAGCCGGACCTGCGTGTATTCGCGTTTGCCGCTGACAACGCCGCGCTGCTGGAATCGCTGGGCGTGTGGAAGCAGGTAGATCAGGCCCGCGCCCGTGCGTATCGACGCATGCGGGTGTGGGATGCAGGTGGTGGTGGCGATCTGACATTTGACGCCGACACGCTGGGCCGGCGCGAGCTGGGCTGGATCGTCGAGAACGGTCTGCTGGTGGATCGGCTGTGGGCCGCATTGCCGGCTGCCGGGGTGCAGTTGTATTGCCCGGCGCGGGTGGAAGCGATGGAGCAGGACGCGCAGGGCGTGCGCCTGCGCCTGGATGATGGCCGTCGGGTCGAGGCCTCGATCGCGATTGCCGCCGATGGCGCCGAATCCACCCTGCGCAGCTTGGCAGGCTTGGATGTCAGTCGACATGATTACGGCCAGCGCGGTGTGGTCGCCTATGTGGACAGCGCGTTGCCGAATGAAGCCACCGCCTGGCAGCGCTTCCTCGATACCGGCCCGTTGGCGGTGCTGCCCTTCGACCGCAACCGCAGCTCCATTGTCTGGACCTTGCCGGATGCCGAAGCCGAGCGCGTGCTGGGCCTGGATGAGGACAGCTTCAACCGCGAGCTGACCAATGCCTTTGCCGGGCGTTTGGGCGAGATGAAACTGGTTTCTGCGCGCGCGGCATTCCCGCTGCGCCGGCAGTTGGCAACGGCCTATGTCGCTGGGCGCGTGCTGACCCTGGGTGATGCCGCGCACGTGGTGCATCCGCTGGCCGGGCAGGGCGTGAATCTTGGCCTGCGCGATGTGGCCGGTCTGCGTGATCTTGTGCGCGAAGCGAAGCAGCGTCGCCAGGACTGGAGTTCACCGCACCGCTTGCAGCGCTGGGCGCGTACCCGTCGCAGCGAGAACACGGTGGCCGCTTACAGTTTCGATGCGATCAACAAGGTGTTCTCCAACGACGAGATGCACCTGACCTTGGCGCGTGGCGCGCTATTGGGGCTGGCGGGCAAGATGCCGCCGCTGATGTCGGTGTTCTGGAAGCGCGCCTCAGGGCTGTAGGCAAGGCCAAATGTAGTGCCGAGCCATGCTCGGCAGGGGCTTTCTCGGTAATGCCCCATGCCG
>NZ_JBRRDW010000073.1:0-16268 GCF_056759895.1 Stenotrophomonas sp. STEN038 | reverse complement strand
TTTACAATCCAACACGCCGCCACAGCCATCTAGGCGGGGTCAGTCCTGACGAGTTCGAGGCAGCGCATCGCCACCCTCGGTCAGGTGTCCACTAAATCCTGGGAACTCCAGGCGCTGCGCCATTCCCGAAAGAATGGAACGCTGACGATCCTGTTGCAGTATCATTTCAGAACGAGCTGGAATGCAAAGCTTACAAAGTGCAAATGGAATGCATAGATCGCCTCCGTGACGGTGGATTGGGTAGTTCAGATGCGGATCGGTCATTCAATCAAGCGCTGGACCAACGGAGAGATCGACAATGCGACGCATCTGGGTGGTGACTCTCTTGGGATTGCTAGCATCGTGTCATCCTCCAGAAAGCTCGATGGGGCCTTACGACGTAAAAATGGGCGAAATTGTTTGCAAACACTTCAAGGGCGTGGATCCGGATCCACCTATGTCTGTTAGAAAGGCTCTCGATGGGAGAGGCATTAAGGAGGAGCGCCTTGCGGGGAAGACAATCTGCGGCGACGTGACTAGCTGGAATCTTCTCCCTGAAGGGGCGGACGTTAGGGAAATTCCACCTCCGGGAATGTATCGACGTATTTCAATGCGCAAGAATGGTGAGGTTGTGGTAAGTCCGGACGACTATCACTGCCATTCCGCGAGCTGCCCGAATGCGCGTAACTAACGCACACACCCTAACGATCTTCTCGACGGGCGAAGACGATGACTTCTTCTAAAAACTTGGAGAGATATGAGGTGCCCATAGAGCAGCTTGCATTTTTTACTGCACTGCCCATTGTGTCGCCTACCCGTAAACTTGATCCAGGCATTCTTGGATGTCTCCGGGCGGGCTACACATGCCCCCTCTAAACACTCACACGTTAATTTCAAGCGGGGAGCCGAGGCCACACTCACTCGAACACGAACGGCGACCCGACGGAGGGGATCGGGTCGCCGCCCGAGGGCGCGATGGGCTACCCAGCAACATCACTCCGGGCGCAACAGTGCCCACGCAACGGTGAAGCCCGCGTAGAACCGAGATTGCAATCGCGCGACAGCGTGCCTCAGTCCTTGGTCTTGCGCCGATAGTCCAGCGGCGGTGCTTCCCGCTGCAGCAGCGGCACATAGCGGAAGCCTGCGCCGCGACGCTCGTCGAACTCCTGCTTGGCCTTGACTACCAGCTCTGGCGACTGCAGCAGTTGCACCCCGGCCAGTGCCATTACCTTGGCCGCGTTCAACGCGCCTTTGGCACCGATCGACATGCCCGATGCCGCTACTGCCTGCCAGCTGTGCGCCGGGGTTCCTGGCACCCAGGTTGCGGTGCTGACGCCAGCCGTGGGGACGCTCCAGCTAACGTCGCCAACGTCGGTGGATGCGCTGCCGGCCTGGTCTGCCCGATAGGGCTGCAGCTGTGTTGCCACCTGCAGGTCCGGGCGCTTTTCCAGACTCTCCTGCAGCTTCTTCGCAAATGCCTGCTCGGCCGGATCGTATTGCACTCCGCCAACCTGCTGCAGCGCTGTCTGCATCACCTGCCCAATCGTGTCATTGGGCAACAGCGAGTACACACCACCGGTCGGCTCGAATTCGACCGTGGTACCCGTGCCCATTGCTGCGCCTTCGGCTGCCTTCTGCAGGCGCTCGATCACATCGCGTACGACTGCCGGGTCGGTGTGGCGAACGTAGTAGTAGGCCTCAGCGGCATCCGGCACCACGTTGGGTGCCGCGCCGCCGTTGCTGATGACGTAATGGATGCGGGTGCCATCGGGCACGTGCTCGCGCATCAGGTTGGCCATGTAATTGAAGGCTTCCACGCCGTCCAGCGCGGAGCGGCCGCGCTCTGGGGCAATGGCGGCGTGGGCGGCACGTCCGTGGAAACGGAACTTGCCGCTGATGTTGGCCAGTGTCGTGCCTTGCGCAGCGGAGTTTTCGGCGGACGGATGCCAGTGCAGCACCACATCCACATCATCGAACAACCCCGCCTTGGCCATGTAGACCTTGCCGGAGCCGCCCTCCTCCGCCGGCGTTCCGTACAGGCGAACTTCGCCGGGCGTACCGGTCTGCTGCATCCAATGCGCCAAGGCGCGGGCTGCGCCCACGGATGCCGCACCAAACAGATTGTGGCCGCAGGCCTGACCCGCATCCTGGCCGGCGATGACGCTGCGCACCGGCGTCGCCGCCTGTGCCATGCCGGGCAGCGCATCCATCTCTGCCAGCAGCCCGATCACGGGGCCCTTGCCGCCGTTGCGGAAACTTGCAACGAAGGCCGTCGGCATGCCGGCAACATTAGCCTGGATATGGAAGCCGGCCTGTTGCAACTCCTTCTGCAACAGCGCGGATGATGCATGTTCCAGATAGCCGAGCTCGGGCTGCTGCCACAACTGCTGCCCAAGCTCAGCCTGCCGCTGCGCGTAGCTGTCCAACGTACTGATCACGTCCGCGGCAAGTGTGGTTCCTGCAAGAGGAAGCAACGCTGCCAGCAGAGCGGCACGCAGATAACGGGTCTTCATCCAGCCAGCCTCACGCATCAATAGAAACTGACGTTGTCGATCTCGAACCACAGCTTGCTACCGGGTTCGCCGCTGCCGGAGACAACCAGCTGCTGCAGGTCATCGCCCTTCCACACCGCCACGGGTGCCTTGGCGCGATACGGCGGCTGGCCCTGCAGTGCGGTGAACGGAATCTCTACCGTCTGCCATTGTGCTCCGGCCTGCAGCGGCGCAATGAAGCGGCGATTGCCCAAGGCCCGCACTTCCAGCTGCAATTCCGGTGCGCTGCCACGCAGCTCCAAGCGGATGCCACGATAGGCGCGCGCATCCACCGGCGCCACCGAACCACGGCTCAGCGGCAGGATCGTCGCAGCGAAGGCGGTGTCCTTGCTGGACAGCTTGGCCTGGGTCGCCAGTGCGTTGCCGCCGGTCTCGCGTGCGACGATCTCGGTGACCTGCGCGGTGCGGTCGTTACCACCATCGGCCTCATCCACGCGCAGCGTGTCCAGCGCGGTACGGCCATCAGTGCGCTCGAAGTCATCAACCAGGGCCTGCACCGGCTGCGCTGGCAAGGCCAAGGCCTTGTTGCCTGCCGGCAACACCGCGCCCTTGCCTTGCACCTGGCGACCGGCAACATACACCTGCTGCGTATTGCGAACGTCGCCGATACGCTCCCACGGGCGACCACTTACCAGCAACAGATCCGCACGCTTGCCAACTTCGATGCTACCGCGGTCATTCACGCCCAGCGCCTTGGCGCTGGCCGAGGTACCAGCCAACAGCGCCTCGCTCGGGGTCAGCCCAGCCTGCACCAGCAGCTCCAGTTCGCGCAGGGTCGATGTGCCATGCGGCGTACCGGTCATGCCGGCATCGGTGCCTACCACTACCGGGATACCGGCATCGTGCAGCGTCTTGACGTTATGCAAGGCGTTGGCGAAGTTCTGCTCGCGCTGGGCCAGTACATCCGGCTTGCCGTTGTTGCGTCCGCTGCCATCGACGCGCTCGGGCAGATACACCGCCAGCGAGGGTGCATAGGCGGTACCGTGCTCACGCATCAACGCGATCAACTCGTCGTCAACCGCACCGTCCTGCACGCTGTGCGCGATCACGTCCACGCCCGCACGTGCGGCGGCCTTGCCGCGCTTGACCATCACCGTATGGGTGAACACCTTGAGGCCGTTCTTGTGGGCCTCGTCGACCAGCGCGGTAAGGGTTTCCTCGTCCATGCTGCTGTTGTCGGCGGCATTGGAATAGCGCCAGCCATCGGTGAAGGCTTTGATGAAGTCCGGTTTGTAGGCGGCAACCGCACGCACACCGGCACGTGCGGCCTCGGGGGAGTTCACCCAGCGCGTGGTGTTCTCGTCACCCCAATCCGCGCCATGGCCGAGCGGCGTGCTCATGCGCGCGGCGAACTTGACGTCGGGCGCGGCAATCGAGGCCAGCCATGCGCGGCGTGGCGCATAGGCCTCCGGCGGCTCGTGGAAATCGCTGACCGTGGTGACGCCGGCCGCCATGTAGAGGTTCGCCACCTGCGGCAGCTCCGACGGCGTGGCGTTCGGCGTCCAGTGCGTGTGCAGATCGAACAGACCCGGCAGCAAGGCCTGGCCACGCGCATTGACCACCCGTGCGCCCTTGGGGGCCGTCAGCTCGGCACCGATGGCGGCGATACGACCGTCCTCGACCAGCACGCTGGCCGCATAAGGCGCGCGCCCGGTGCCATCGAAGACCATGGCGTCGCGGATCAACACGGCCTTGTCGCCGGCAGTAGCGGCCACACTGGCCTGCCCTGCCCCCAGTAATGCAGCGGTGAGCACCGCCAAGGCGAAACCACGCTTGCTGTTGTAATGCATGTCTTTATCCGGATTCATTGCATGGACCGCGCCGTATGCGGGGCGGCATCAGGGGAGCTCAGCCGCACCACGTCTCCGCGCTGCTGCACCACCAGGCCAAGGCTCAAGGCGACGCTGTTGGCAAAACCGCGCGGGTCACTGGCCGAATACAGGCCAACGATGCGGCGACTGCCAACCAGCGGGTCATCGATGACGATGCGGGTATCGCTATAGCGCAGGAACTGCGCCGCCGCCACCGACAAGGTGTCGCCGTTGAAGGACAACATGCCTTCGCGCCAGGCCAGTTGTTGGTCCACATCATCGGTGGGCACCGCCTCGATGCGGATGCCGTGGCTGCGGTTGGCCAGCGCGCGATAGTTGGCTACCAATCGTGCTGGGGCGACCGCCCCCTGGGTATCGGTCACATCGACGATGCCTTCGCGCACCAGCACTTCCACGCCACCGCTGCGGCGCTCGGTGAGGCTGACTGCGAAACTGGTGCCTACTGCGGTGACATCGGTTTCCTCCGCGCGCACCACGAACGGGCGTTGCGGATTCTTGGCCACGTCGAACAAGGCCTCGCCCTGCAGCAGGTGGATATCACGGCGGGTCGCACTGAACTGCACCCGCACCTGCGAGTCCGAATCCAGTGTGATCGCCGAGCCGTCCTGCAGCGGTACGCGTAGGATCTCGCCCTTGCGGGTGGCGAAGTACTCGGCCCCATCGTCCTGACGTTGCACGCCGATGGCGAGCACGCCAACCACGGCGGCCAGGCCCACTGCCCAGCGCAGCACACGCCGCGCCCGTCGTGGCGCGCGTGCGGTGAATGCACGGTCCATTTCGCCGGCCGACAGCGCGCGTGCGCGGTCGGTACGCACCAGCACCGCATGGGCGCGGGCATAAGCGCCAAAGTGGCGCGTATCGGCATCCAGCCAGGCATCTCGTTGCGCACGTTCCTCCACCGTGAGTTGCGCGCGGTCCTCGCGCGCCACCCAACTGGCGGCTACATCATCAATACTCGCATCAGCGCCGACGCGCATGCCTTGCTCCTTCCGCGGCGAACCGCTCACTACTCTTCTGCATTACGTCGTCATCACGCTTCATCGAATCCATCAATACCCGGATTCCCTTGCAGATGTGTTTCTCCACGGTGTTCTCGCTGATCTGCATGCGTTCGGCGATCTCACGCTGCGAGTAGCCCTCCACACGCCGCAGCACGAACGCCTGCCGACACTTGTCCGGCAGGCTTTCGATCAAGGCGCCTATGCGCGCCAGTTCCTGCCTTGATGACGCCATCCGCTCCGGGCTGACTTCGTCGCCAACAATGGCGACGCGGTCGATCTCGGCTACCGCCTCGATCGAAACCACCTGCGCGCGCCGCAACTGCTGCAGCACCACCGAGTGGGCGACCGAGTACACGTAGGCCTTGGGCTGCAGGATGTGCGATACGTCCGCCATCCCGGCGAGGATGGCGTAGGTCTCCTGGATCACGTCATCCACGTCCTGGCGCAGCGACAGGCGCCGCCGCAGCCAGTCGCGCAGGGCAGGCTCACAAGGCAATATGTGCTCGGCCAACCAGCCGGCACGCTCCCGTGCAAGCGCCGCGTTCATCGCGGCACCTGCCCGGTTCCCGCCACATGGCGGAATGGAACTCTTTTAGGCATCAGAACGCCTTGCTCACGTTGACGTACCAGTAACGCGGATTGGCCTGGTAGACACCCGACGGGTAACCGAACACATCGTCGGAGATCGGCGGACGCTTGTTGGCGATGTTGTTGGCACCGACCTTGACCGCCACGTTGTTGAGCCAACCTTCGCGTGCGAAGTCGTACTTCACGAAAGCGTTAGCCAGCGTCTGCGACTTCACCGTCCACGGCGTGCCATCAGCCAGGGTCAGGCCGTTCTCGACGTAGGAGCTGGCATAACGCGCGCTCGCGCCCACCGACAGCTGCTGGTAGCGCCAGGTCAGCGTGCCGGACCACTTCCATTCCGGGTTGCCGCCATTGCCGATCAGGTCACCGCCACCGGTGATGCGGATCGACGGATCCACCAGCCCTGCGGACTTGGCATCTTCCAGCGCCTGCAATGCCGGCGAACGCTGCCGGTAGAACTCGATCAGGTGGGTACCGGTGACCGAAAGATCGAAGCGGCCGATCGCGGTTTCCGGCGAGTTCCAGCTGAAGTTGTAGTCAACGCCACGCAGGGTCTGCGGCTCCAGGTTGACGTACTGGTCGGTGACGTACAGCACCTTGCCGGCAGCAGCCAGACCGGTGCCGGCGAAGCGGGCGATGTCGTCAGCGGTCGCATCTGCACGCACCACCGCCGAGTTGCTACCGCCCTGCTGGCGCAGCATGTAGTCCAGGATCAGCGCATTTCCTTCGCCGAACAGGCCGATGATGCCCTCCTGCTCGTACTTGTAGTAATCGACGGCAAAGGTGAAGCGACCGTAGTTTTCCGGGATGAAGCGCGGCTGGAAGACCAGGCCGGCACTGGTATTGGTCGAGGTTTCCGGCTTCAGGTCCGGGTTGCCCGAGCGCCGTGCGGTGGTGGAATAGCTGTAGCCGCCGCAGTTGGCGAACGCCGGCTGTGCACCGCTGCGCTTGTCCGCCTCGCACTGGATGTAGTCGGTGCGGGTGTTGGAACGGCTCACCACCGTGGCGTTGATCTGCTCCAGGTTGGGCGCACGGAAGCCCTTGGCCCAGGACGAACGCAGGGTCAGGCCGTCAAACACCTGCCAGCCCAGCGCGAGCTTCGGCTTGGCGACATTGCCGAAATCGTTGTAGCGCTCGGCGCGGCCAGCCAACTGCAGGTCCAGCGAGCGCACCAGCGGGATGTTCATTTCCGGCGACACCAGCGGCACCGAGAACTCGGCGAACAGACCGGCGACTGTGCGCGAGCCATAGGTGTCCGGGGTCGGGCTGACGCCGTACATGTCGCTGGGATAGGCAACGCTGGTGATCGCATCGGTGAAGGTCACCGAGCCATCGACGCGTGCATCGCGGTCATCGCGCTGGGTTTCGTGGCGCACTTCCAGGCCCGCGGCCATGCCGACATCGCCGGCCCAGGTCTTGAACAGGTCCGCGCGCGAGGCCTTGAAGTCCCACAGGAACAGCTCGGTCTTGCTTTGGCGCTGCGCCTTGTAGAAGAACTGGTCCAGCTTGTCCCAGTCATTGCAGCCGCCGCAGAACGGGTTGTAGGCCGATGCGGTGGGATTGGCCAAGGCTTGCTGGAACAGCGACATGCTCACTGCATCCTGGGTGTCCTTGACCTTGGCCGCCGAGTACAGCGCAGCGCTTTCCCAGTCGAAGCCGTAGTGGAAGCCACGCAGGCCGGCCAAGGCACGCACCTGGGTGTTGTTGACCTCGATGCGGGTTGGCCGCTCGAAGCGGTAACTGGTGATGGTCACCGGCACGCCGTTGGCACCGATGTTCAATCCCTGCAGGCGGTTCGGGTTGAGCGTGCCGTCGGGCAGGTACATCGCACCGAACGGGTTCCAGTAGTTGCTGGCAGCCACCGTCATCGGCAAGGCGGTGATGGTGTTGACGCCGTTCTGCAGACTATAGGCGCGCGAGTTGTAGATGCCTGCCTCGCTGAAGAACGATAGGCCGTTGTCGAAATCATGCTTACCGGTGACGAACAGGTTCAGACGACGCACGTCCGGACTGATCGACAGCGGATATTGGCCCTGCTGGTTGTCGCGCAGGTTGGCGTCGGCACCAGAAGTCGCCTTGCTACCGGATTGCACACACAGGCCATCGGCAATGGTCGCGGCGCAACCGCTATTGCTGGTCGGCTGCACATGGAAAGCACCAGCGGTGGTGGTCAGCCAGGTGCCGTTCTTCGACACCCGCGGACCAACCACGGTGAAGTTGCCCCACGGACTGTTGGTGTTGCGATTGTCGGTGCCGGCCAGGCCTTCAAACGGCGTGCCGAGGAAGTCGACCGCACGGTTACCGTTTTTGGTCCAGTCCTGGTCCAGCGAGTTCAAGCCGGTGGTGTTGTAGTAATTGAAGGCGATGGTGATGTTGGAGCGCAGGTCATCGGAGTTCTTGCCCCACATGCCGTTGACGCCGATATCGCGCAGGTCGGTGCCTTCACCGAAGCCCTTCTGCACGCTGATGGTGCCGCCGTCCATGTCGTCGCGCAGCACGTTGTTGACCACGCCGGCCACCGCGTCGGTGCCGTAGATGGCGGCTGCACCGTCCAGCAGCACTTCAACACGACGCAGGTTGGACACCGGCACCGCATTGGCGTTGTAGGTCAGCACCGGTACCAGGTTGCCGTCGGCCTGGCTGGTGGGATGGACCACGGTGCGGCGGCCGTTGATCAGCAGCAAGGTATTGCCGACGCCAAGGCCGCGCAGGTTGACCGAGGCGATGTCGCCGCGGGCGTAGTTGGAGCTGTTGCCGCCGTTGGTGCCACTGAACGAGACATCGCCCATCTGCGGGATGGAGCGGTACAGCTCGTCGCCGGACACAGCGCCGGTTGCCTCGATCTGCTCGGCCTGCAAGGTCGCCACCGGCAGGATCGCGGCAGTCTTGGCGCCCTTGATCTGGCTGCCGACCACTGTGATCTGGTCCAGCGTGCTGACGCTGGGGCTGGCCGCTGCTGGCGCGGGTTCAGCGGCTTCCTGCGGCGCTGCCGGAGCTGCTGCCTGCCCTGCGGCCAGACCACCCAATCCACCGAGCGAGGCCAGCATTGGCGTGGCCGCGCGCAGGGTAATGGTGCGGCCATCGTCCGAGGCCACGCTCAAGCCGGTGCCGGTGAGCAGACGTGCCAGCGCCTGGCGCGGCTCCATCTGCCCCTTCAGCTCGGCCACTTCGATGCGCTGGGCGCCGCCTGAATGCGCCGGGGCGATGATCTGCACACCAGCCTGGCGGGCGAATTCCGGCAATACCTCCTCGATGCTGCCTGCTTGAAGATCGAACTGCGGTGGCGCGGCCAGCGCCGGAACGGAGGCGCACAGCGCCACAACTGCCAGACCGCCGCGGATAGCGCTTGCGAGCGGCAACAACTTGAATGAACGCATTGATGAATCCCCAGAAAATGACGCGAATGACGGCAACCTCTGCCCCCTGCACTAGTCGATGCATGACCGCGGCGGTTCCGCCATCCCATCGTCATAGTGGCTGATCTTGCAGACCTGTACCCAACAGGCCGCCATACGCCGTAGTATTCTTGGGAGATAAGCTCAGGACCCGAGGACCACGCCCCATGCGTTTTCGCCCCCAGTACGCCTTGATGGCCGTACTCGCACTCGTACTTACCGCCTGCGGCAATGGCCCGGTGAAGCGCGTCTCCGAACCTGCGGCCAGCATCCAGCAGTTGAGCGTTGGCAATGACGGCAACTGGGAAGTGGAACTGCGCCTGCGCAACTACAGCTCCATGCCCATGCGCTTTGACAGCGTGTCGCTGGCGGTGAAGGTTGGCGATGAAGCCGCCGGCACGCTCAGCGCCAGCCCGGGGCTGTCGATCGGCCCGGAATCGGCCGACGTCATCAAGGTCCGCCTGCAGCCCTCCTCCTCGGCCCGCATCGTCGTCGCCGATGCACTGGCCGGTGGCCGCTCGCTGTTCTACGAACTGGAAGGCAGCGTCAGCGCCACGCCGGAAGAAAAGAAGCAACGCAGTTTCGACATCAAATCGCGCAACAGCCTCAACCAGGCACCGGGCCTGCCCGGCGTACTGCGCTGATCCCCCATCCGTTCCCGCATTGTTCGAGAGCCGCCTGATGAGCAACTACAAAGCCCCTGTTACCGATCTCCGTTTCGCCCTGCACGACGTGTTGAAGGCCGAGTCCCTGTTTGCATCGTTGGGCTTCGAAGATGCCAGCGCCGACGTCATCGACGCGGTGCTGGAGGAAGCCGGCCGTTTCAGCACCAGCGTGCTGGCCCCGCTCAATGCAGTGGGCGACCAGACCGGTTGCAAGCTCGACAAGGCCACCAACGAAGTCACCACCGCTCCGGGCTTCAAGGAAGCCTATGCACAGTTCGTCGAAGGCGGCTGGACCGGCCTGACCGCATCGCCGGACTTCGGCGGCCAAGGCATGCCGGAAACCATGGGCATGGCATTGAGCGAAATGGTGTCCTCGGCCAACCTGGCCTGGAGCCTGTTTCCGATGCTGTCGCACGGCGCAGTTGAAGCGCTCAAGCACTACGGCGAAGACTGGCAGAAGGAAGCCTTCCTCAAGCCGCTGGTGGCCGGCAACTGGACCGGCACCATGTGTCTGACCGAGCCGCACGCCGGCACCGATCTGGGCCTGCTCAAGACCCGCGCCGAGCCGAACGCCGACGGCAGCTATTCGATCACCGGCACCAAGATCTTCATCACCGCCGGCGAGCACGACCTCAGCGACAACATCGTGCATCTGGTGCTGGCCAAGCTGCCCGACGCACCGGCCGGCCCGAAGGGCATCTCGCTGTTCGTCACGCCGAAGTACAAGGTCGACCGCGACGGCAAGCAGGGCGAGCGCAATGAACTGCATTGCGGCGCGCTGGAGCACAAGATGGGCATCCACGGTTCGTCCACCTGCGTGATGAACTTCGATGGCGCCCAGGGCTACCTCGTCGGCCAGCCGCACAAGGGCCTGCAGGCCATGTTCGTGATGATGAACTCCGCCCGCCTCGGTGTTGGCGTGCAGGGTCTGGCGCAGTCCGAGCGCGCCTACCAGGGCGCATTGGCCTATGCCCGCGAGCGCCTGCAGTCACGCGCCCCCAAGGGTGCCGTGCAACCGGACAAGCCGGCCGACCCGATCATCGCCCAGCCCGATGTGCGCCGCATGCTGTTGACCACCAAGGCACTGACCGAAGGTGGCCGCCTGCTCGCCGCACACGCCTATACCCAGCTCGATGCCGCCCACAGCAGCGCCGATGCACAGGCACGTGCCGACGCCGATACGCTGGTCAGCTTCCTTACTCCCATCGTCAAGGCCTGCCTGACCGAGTGGAGCATCGAGGCGACCTATAACGGCCAGCAGGTGTTCGGCGGCCACGGCTACATCGCCGAGCATGGCATGGAGCAGTACGCCCGCGATGCCCGCATCACCACCCTGTATGAAGGCACCACCGGCATCCAGGCGCTGGACCTGATCGGCCGCAAGACCGCCGCCTCGCAGGGCGCCGGCCTGAAGCTATTCCTGGCCGAGATCGAGCAGTTCATCGCCGCCAATGCCAGCAACCCGGCCGTGGCCGAGTTCCTGCCGGTGCTGGGCGGCAAGGCCAAGGAATGGGGCAAGCTGACCATCGACGTGCTGCAGCGTGCCGCCACCAACCCGGAAGAACTGGGCGCGGCCAGCTGGGATTACCTGTTCTACAGCGGCTACATCGCCGTGGCCTACTGGTGGGCCCGCTCGGTGGTCGCCGCACAGGCTTCCAGCCACCCGGAAGCCTTCAAGCAGGCCAAGCTGGAGACCGCGCGTTTCTACTACGCCCGCATCCTGCCGCGCACCCTGAGCCACGCCGCCGGCATCGCCGCTGGTGCCGATTCGCTGATGGACATGGATTCGGTCCGCTTCGGCGACTGATCCAAACCGCCCAAGCAGAACCATATCCCCTCTCCCGCCTGCGGGAGAGCGGTTGGGGTGAGGGCAGCTCTTGCTTCCGCCCCGCCCTTTTTGGCCGCAAGGCCAAGGGAAAAGTTGGAGAGGGGCTAGCTCCCAAGCAACTGAAACACCCCCAGCTTCGCGGCTCACGCCGCTCCCACAAAACCACAGGCCGCCAGCGCCTTTACACAAACTGTCACGCATCGTGTATAAGCTGTTAACCCGATGGAGACAGACACTACACCGCGTAGTCTGATCGATACCGGAGCCGGGAATTCCGCTCCGATAGACGGGTTTTCACTTCCGCCCTCCCTGCACCGCCTTGGCTCCGTGCGACTGCTGTCGCTGGATGCGCATGGCCGCGTGCTGGACTGGATCAACTGGCAGGATGCCGCCTGCCTGTACGCACGCGGCGCCGTCGCCTGGACCATGGGCGATCCCTGCCTGCACGTACACGGCGCGATGTCGCGGCTGACCGGCCTGCGCAGCGGCATGGACCTGCACCCGATCATCGCCTCGCGCGGCCACGCCCGCTCGCGCGCAATCGACCCCACGCCCAACCTCACCAATCCCGCGCTGTTCGCGCGCGATGCCCAGCTCTGCCTGTACTGCGGCCAGCACTTCAGCCGCCCGCAGCTGACCCGCGATCACGTCCTGCCGGTGTCCAAAGGCGGCAAGGACACCTGGGAGAACGTGGTCAGCGCCTGCTTCCACTGCAACTCGCGCAAGAGCAACCGTACCCCGGCGCAGGCCAACATGCCGCTGCTGGCAGTGCCGTACCGGCCCAGTTGGATCGAGCATCTGATCCTGTCCAACCGCAACATCCTGGCCGACCAGATGGCCTTCCTGAAGTCGCAGCTGCCGCGCAAAGCCTTGCAGCGCGGGCTCTGAGCCCAGCACCGCAGCCCCGCGTATTCATGCGCAACTGCCAGCCAGACTGAACACGGCCTTCAGCTTGGCGCCAAACCACCTCATCCGGCACTCATTGAAGGTGTGCTTTGCTTGCCCCACCCTCTCCGGACGGGGAAAATACCGTTTCGAGTGAAACGCGAAGACCATGATCGACTCTGCCAGCTATCCGCGCCTGTCGCGCATCAAGACTCCCGATGACCTGCGTATGTTCGACGAGAGCGAACTGGGGGCCATTGCCGGCGAGTTGCGCGCCTACCTGATCGAATCGGTGGGCAAGAGCGGCGGTCACTTCGCGGCTGGGCTTGGCGTGATCGAGCTTACCGTCGCCCTGCACTATCTGTATGACACGCCGGTCGACCAGCTGGTGTGGGACGTGGGCCACCAGACCTACCCGCACAAGATCCTCACCGGTCGTCGCGACAGCATCCACACCGTCAAGCAGAAGGACGGCGTTGCGCCGTTCCCCAAGCGCGAGGAAAGCGAGTTCGACACCTTCGGCGTCGGCCATTCTTCGACCTCGATCTCCGCCGCACTGGGCATGGCCATCGCGCGCCAGCGCCAGGGCGATGACCGCAAGGTGATCGCGGTGATCGGCGACGGTGCGATGACCGCCGGCATGGCGTTTGAAGCGCTGGCCCACGCCGGTGGCATGGACGACGAGCCGAACGTGCTGGTCATCCTCAACGACAACAACATGTCCATCTCCGAAGCCGTCGGTGGACTGACCAAGATGCTGGGCCGGGCAACCGCCAGCCGCACGCTCAACGCGCTGCGTGAGAGCGGCAAGAAGATCCTCGGCGACAAGCGCCACAGTCCGCCTGCCCGCTTCGTGAAGCGCTGGGAAGAACAGTGGAAGGGCATGTTCGTGCCATCCACCGCCTTCGAGCAGATGGGTTTCCATTACACCGGCCCGATCGACGGCCATGACCTGCCGCTGCTGGTGTCGACCCTCAAGCACCTCAAAGATGCCAAGGGCCCACACCTGCTGCACATCATGACCACCAAGGGCAAAGGCTACGAGCCGGCCGAAGACGACCAGATCGGCTACCACGCCGTCGGTCCGTTCGATCCCAGCAAGGGCCTGCCGGAAAAGGGCGCGCCCAAGAAGCCGACCTATACCGACATCTTTGGTGACTGGCTGTGCGATGCCGCCGCAGCCGACCCGAAGCTGCTGGCGATCACCCCAGCGATGCGCGAAGGCTCGGGGCTGGTGCGTTTCAGCAAGGAGTACCCGGAGCGCTACTTCGATGTCGCCATCGCCGAGCAACACGCGGTGACGCTGGCTGCGGGCATGGCCACGCAGGGCTCAAAGCCCGTGGTCGCCATCTACTCCACGTTCCTGCAGCGCGCCTACGACCAACTGGTGCATGACGTCGCCACCCAGGATCTGGACGTGCTGTTCGCCATCGACCGCGCCGGTGTTGTCGGCCCGGACGGCGCTACCCACGCAGGCAACCTCGACCTGAGCTACCTGCGCTGTGTGCCGAACATGGTGGTCATGGCCCCGGGCGATGAAGGCGAATGCCGGCAGATGCTGAGCACCGGCCTGCAGTACAAGGGACCAGCAGCAGTGCGCTACCCGCGCGGCACCGGTCCCGGCGCTGCCGTTGGCACCGACCTGTCCACGCTGGAAATCGGCAAGGCGCAGCTGCGTGTGCAAGGCAGCCGCGTCGCCGTCCTCGCCTTCGGCGCGGCCCTGCCAGCGGCAGAGCAGGTCGGCCGTGAGCTGGGCCTAAGCGTGGTCAACATGCGTTTCATCAAGCCGCTGGACAAGGCAATGCTGCTGGAACTGGCACGCACCCACGACGGCTTCGTCACCGTTGAAGACAACGTGGTTGCCGGCGGTGCCGGTTCGGGCGTATCCGAACTACTCAACGCCGAAGCCGTGCTGATGCCGATGCTGCACCTCGGCCTGCCCGACAGCTACCAGCACCACGCCAGCCGCGAAGACCTGTTGGCCGAAGCAGGGATTGACGCGGCAGGCATTCGCGCAGCAATCCTGAAACGCTGGCCGAAGTTGCAGGACAGCGCCGCACCGTTGAGTGCAGCGAGCTGAGCTGGACTCCAATTTGTGAGCCTCCCGAAATCCGATGCCAGCCCCCTGGCATCGGATTTTTCTTTGTGGGAGCGGCGTAAGCCGCGAAGCAAAGGCAATATCTGATGAGGGGAAAACCGGTTGTTCGAACTATCTCAGCTTCGCGGCTTACGCCGCTCCTACAAATCAGCAACAGCGTAGCCCGCCCTCCCTGCATGAGCTCCGCACTCAGACCACAGAACTGCTCTTCAGGGCGACTCAATCTCATACCCACGCGCCTGCAGCGCTGCCAGATAGCCCTCGGCTTCCAGCAACCGATCCACCGGCAACATCGCAAACGTTTCTTCATTGCGCTGCACGGCAGCCTCCGCAATCGACAACCAATGCTGGCGCACACCCGCCTTCAGATCACCAAAACCGCGATTGCGCACGAAGCCCGACTGCGTGATCGCCTGCATGCAGGCCGCACCCGCGTCCTCATACGGTGAGCGTCGCAACGCCTCCACATCGCCCATTGCCCAGGCATTCGCACGCTCGACCAAAGTCGGCAGATCGTTCTCAACCAAGTCCACGGTCCGTTCGAGGCACACCGCATCATCCATGCCACCCTCGCGGAACTCGCGGACCGCTGCCTTCGGGTCCTCGATCTTGATCTTCCAGCTCGTTGAGGTGGGCGTGATACCCGCTGCCTTCGCGGCAGCCTCCACCACCGGCCAGACCACTGGCTTCTGACCGAGGCCGATGGATTTCATCGCCGCCGCCTGCAACTCACCGGCCGCGAACATCGGCCGCTTGCGCTCGACCCCTCCATCGCGCGGCAGGTAACGTTGTTTCACCGCACGCCAACGCGCATACAGCGGCGGCGCCAGCACATCACCCAGCTCCGCGCCGTCTTCGTTACGCATTACCTTCCAGACCGATGGCGCCAACGCCAGCTTGCCGAAGAAACCCACGTCGGCGTCAAACACCACACCGGGTGACAGCAACACCTGCCCCGAGCGCGCGATCACCGCTCGCACCTCATCGGCCCGCCAATCAATCTGGTTGGGCAAGGGCGACACCGTGCCCAGTATCCAAAGCACATGCCCGTCCTTGCTGACCCGCCACAAGCCAGGCCCGGGCTGTACGCCGTGGACGACAACCGCCTCCATATCGCGGATCGGTGCCTCCCCCGCGTCCGCGGGCGCCCCCACCACTTCCTGCGCTGAAACCCATCCTGCAAACAAGCACATCAACAGACAGCAACCACGCAAGCTTTGCACTACCGACATACCTGTCTTCCCTGGGACGATCTGGCTGGCGACATTAGCCATTTCGTTGCAGCAATGCGTTAGAACATCGTTCTTCAAGTGCAATAAATTGCCAGCCAACCATGTAGTGGCGCGCCCGGCAGCGGCGGCCCCGGGCCCCCCAGGCACACAGAGACCTAAGCACGGCGACAAACAACACAAAAAAAAAAATCCACACCCCCCGAGCAGCCCACC
>NZ_JBRRDW010000072.1:0-16842 GCF_056759895.1 Stenotrophomonas sp. STEN038 | reverse complement strand
TTACAATCCAACACGCCGCCACAGCCATCTAGGCGGGGTCAGTCCTGACGAGTTCGAGGCAGCGCATCGCCACCCTCGGTCAGGTGTCCACTAAATCCTGGGAACTCCACTTTGAGCTGCAGGGCGGCGAAATTGGGATCTACACGGTTCCCCACTCCAAGACCGACCAGGAGGGTGAGTCCATCACGGTAGCCATTTCCGAGGAGACGGTGGGCGCGCTGCTGGCCTGGCGTGAACACGCCTCGAGATCGACGCCATACGTCTTCCATGCCATGCGGCCGCGGCGGGTCATAAAGTCTCCGGGCGAGGAGGATCTCAGGGTCTATGAGCACCTTCATCCAGGTGAAGTGAATGTGATCTTCAATCGGCTTGGCCACGAGTGCGGCGTTCTAAAAGGCCGGCGGGCCTTCTCTGGCCACTCAGGCCGAGTCGGCGCAGCTCAGGACCTCACAGACGCTGGTGCTGATGTGGGGCTGCTGATGCGCCTTGGGCGGTGGACCAGTTCCAAGATGCCGGCGCACTACGGCCGGGCGGGTCTGGCAAAGAACTCACACAGCGAAAGAGAGGCGCTGCTGGCCAAGTTGCCGAAGAAATAGGCCGGAATCCATGTATGTCTTGACGGGTTGCGGTGTGAAACAAGACTGGCGCGACTGCCCGATTCGTGGTCACAATATGGGCAGGCGTACCCGACGCCTTGCCGCCCACATTGGCGCAGTCTTGCCGACATCGGAAATGCACCAGGCTTGCGGAATACGTCCTCGATCTTCGAGGGGCGACCATTCATGCTGCAGGATCAGTGGGCTCTTCTGCAAGAAATGGAGACGTCCCGTTATGCGCGTATACCCAAACTCAATGGTCCATGTGAAGAGACTTGCTAAGTCTCTTACCAAGATTGTCCCTGGCACTTCACTGGCTACGGCACAGGAAGCCAGTGCAAGAGTGCTTGGTTACAAGGATTTTCATGAGCTGCGTCTTGTAGCTGAGCAAAAAAATGAGGCCAGCCCGCCAGATGAAATGCTCGGCGCCGCAGATGCTGAAATGCGGCGGAAATTTCAAGCTAAAGCTCTTTCGTCCTGCCTCGGCCTGAGTTGTGAAGATGCGGCGATAATCATTGAAAGATGGCAGCCATCAGGATCGAGAGAAGCATCATCAGAACCTGCGACGAAGGGTGGTAATGGACAGGGGCGGAAGAACCCAAAGGCGAAAAAGCTGCCAAAGTTTGCGGCGCAACTACATGCCGCAATGGCAAGGATGCGGAGTGTCCCGCGACCAACACTCGGCGACTTGTTTGACATTGAGATTTCTTCCGTCGATATGCCATGGCTAGTCGATAGTGAGGGAGGCATCGAATTCATCGAGACCAATCCTTACGATGTTGGCCTATATTTTAGGGACGTGCTCAGCTTGTGGAGAGACGTTGCGGTTGAGTCCGCAACTGAAGTTACCCTGCTTGACGTGCATGTTGCGGCATACCAAAACATAAGAAGGGCACTTTCGTTCGCAAAGAGGATAGGTAATGAGCCTGCAGCCGAACGCCTGGTAGACGATGTCAATTCGCTATTGTGTGTTGCCGCGTCAAATGGATTAATCGCTGCGATCGATTTCATCGCTGCCGACATGATCAAACTGCCCGCAGTGAAGTGGTTGAGCTTGCCGTCTCCTGACCTTGGCGCCCGGCACGCCGAGGTCACTGTCCACGTGAACTTTCAGCTATGGCGCGTTGCTGCTATGGCTCGTCGCGGCGATTACCAGCAGGCTAAGACTCTATTCCAAACACTGGGATTGAACACCAGGAAAGGGTCGGATGCTTCCATTCTAAGGCGGGCTCTCGATGCGGGGGTGGCTCATTGGAAGATCGAGCAACTCTTTGCCGAAGTAAGAGACAGTAATGAAGAAGGGATGCTGTATCTACTTGATCAGGTCGAGGATGGGGTGATTGATCACTGGGGAATATCGATGCACTTGTCTTTGATGGGTGAATCAAGCGTGCCATGCGCGTCAACTGCCCAGCTAATTCTGGCCATATCTGGTAATCCGGAAATGCTCTGCAATTTCGATGCTTTCGTCAGTAGCTGGGAAGAAGTCTGAGGAGTTACTCCTTAGCCGTCAGGCACGAATCCGCCGGGCGGCAACCGGCCGCCCTCCCCTTGGAAGTCCTTGTGCGTGCGCCAAACACTTTACTGATGCGGGTAAACGACGACGAGCGAACCTGGGAAGATCTCACACATGGATGGCGAAGGGCTTCTGTCCAAGCTGCAGCGCAAGGAACGCTGAAACCGTCCAACTTTTGCGATCGTGGAATCCGGGTAAAACTTTGATCATGATTACACCTAACGATCAACCTCAAGCCGAAACACCCGTCGCGGGCGCCGCCGCTTTCCAGTATCAGGAGCCGACTGATGCGAAGAGAGCAGAGCTCACTGCGGCACTTTCGTCCCTTTGGGAGGCAACCAAACAGACGCGGAACATCCCAACCCCGGAGGGGGATCCCATCCCGCTGCTCGTTGTGGATGGATTCGGACAGCCGCTTATCGCGTACAACGTCTCATCCATCATCCAACTCCCTGACCGGGGCGAGGTGGGAATGCTGATCCAGGAGATTGTGGCTAATCATGAGCCCCTTCCTCTTACCGCCACGCTGATGACCATGGCCTACATGCGAAAAGCAGCTGGGGACGGCAGCCCCATGGGGGAGCGGGAGGAATGTCTCCTGATGCACATGGAAACAGCCGATGGCTACTGCGCTGATCTGTTGAGCCGTGTTGAGCGCAGCGATAAAGAAGGCCCCATCTTCGGGGAGCCGGAAATTTCAGTGAGGGGTAGCAGCTTTCAGGCTGTCGGCGCGCTGGCCAACTTCTACGGACTGGCCGGACGTTCGGCGGCGCGAGAAGGCGCCGGCAAGACGAAGCAATAATCACCTCATGGTTCTATTCCAGCTTCTGGATCGCCAGCCAAGTTCTAGCGTTTGAACTCCCATCGTCCAGGCAAAAAAAAGACTCCCCAAGGGGAGTCTTTTTGGTTAGCAGGTAAGGTGGTCTGCCTTACTTGCGAGCGGCATCCATTGCCTCGAACTCGGCTTCCATTTCTGGAGTGATTTCCTGGTTGCGCAGCTCACGGCGACGCTCTTGCTCCTGCCAATCCTCTTCAGATTGGTGCGGAATGTCGAGGCCGACGTCCGGCAGAGGTTCGTGCGGTTCAGAAGCAAACACGTGCGAACGATTGACGGGGGCGTACGAAGCAGGTTCATCATCATGGTGCTGAGCGACTTCATCCTGGGAAACAGGACTGGGCAGAACAGCATCCATGACCGGGGCGGGCGAAGCAGGTTGAACTGGTTCAGCGGACTTCGGGGGAAGAACGGGTTCAACGACTTCAGGTTGAGTGGAAGGAGTGAGTGGCTCAGCTTCAATCAGCTCGATGCCTGACTTGGCAAGCAGCTTCCTGACAGCCTTTTTCTCCAACTCTTCTTCCTTGTTGCGACCGCCAAGCTTGTACATGGCAACTGCAACAAAGACGAAGAGAGCTATGAGAAGCAACGGCGAACCACCAATCCCGGTAGTGCTGGGAGGGGGGGCCACGGTAGCTTCGTGATTAACGGGCAGGCTAGTGAACATGACAAATGTCTCCTATCGAGCGAGGCTCGAATTGGTATTGAAGTGTGTCCGAGAGCGTCTCGGGGCCGACCTGCAGAGCAGGAATTGAAGTAAGTATCGCAGCGGTGCGGGCTATCGACGACGGCCTAACCCGCGCCCCGTGATGGGGAGTTGCGCGCAACTTGTGGGTGGGCCGGGTTGTGAGATGATGTCCCCATCAACAAGGAGGCAGTCATGGTCACCAATTTCAACTACATCATGTATGGAATCGCCGCGGCGGCCGTCGTTGGCGTTATCTTCGCCTTCAAGCGGGATTCGTTGATCCGCAGCCGGCGCCTCTCCAATCTGGCGCAGCTGAAATCTGCCCTGCCTGCCTCCGCGTCGTATCAGGCTTCGCTGGCCGAAGTTGACGACACCATTGCCAAGATCGACAACGACTTCCTGTTGGAAGACAAGAATCCTTACGGGAACCATCTGTCCATCGGCGGCGAGCCTCACGGCTACTATGGCCGAAACCGGGCAGGCCCGGGCTGAGCCTGACTAATAAGCTGGATAAAGGAACGGCGGCCATTGGCCGCCGTTCTCTTTTCTACTCTTCCTTTCGATCCTGTGCAGCGTTGACCTTCTGAGCTGTGTCGACGAACCGGGCCGACGCCGCAATTGAACTGTTAGTGTCCCCGCCGCCAGAAACAGGGGCTCCACCAGTGACGAATCTGGCCTCGTTACCGACCAACTCTCCTGCGACCTTGCCAGTGGCATCCCGACCGCCACTTTCTGCGGCTTGGACAAGTTGGGCACCGCCAGCAGCAAACTTGTCCATCTCCTCGTCACGCAATGCGGATGGACGTCCAGGCATATCAACGCCACCCGCCTCTACATCTGCCGCGACACTCGCCGTACCCGCAGCAGCTTGGTTAAACACGGATCCAGGCGCGATATTTGGACCCTGCAATCCGGCCGCACCTCGAGCATCGGCCGCAGCTTCAGCAGAAGCAGCAGAAGCGCGCTCGTGAAGTTCGCGGCCCTCGGCGACGCGTCCGTCCACGGTCATGCCTCCGGCGTATCCACCACTCGTACTGGTCGCACCAAGCAGGCTGTTCATAGCCCCCTGAACTTCAGCTGCGTTCTCGCTTGTGATGTTTGCCTGGCTCACCGTGTTGTACATGGCAGCAAAGCGGGCTGCGTTCGGTTCACCCACATACGCACCACGCGACATCTCCGCGTCGAGTCGATCTCGATATGCTTGGCCGAGGCCAGCATTCTGCATCTCGGTTTCCAGTCGCCCCCATTCCCGGTCTGTGTTTGCACCATGGGTCTTCGCAAATCGAACTGCAGCATCGCCCATTGTCATCGTTTCATTCGAGCTGAGCGAGCGAGTGAGCTGCTCCGTCGTGGCATGCGCTTCCTGGGTTGTCACCACTTCGTCAGACGACTTGGTTAGTGCGCTGGTTACCTCCTCACTTGTTGAGGTCTGGAAACCCTTCTGGAGTGCATTGTGAGTTGCCTCTGCCACAGCCTTGCTCGCCGCATTGCGAACCGCTTCATTCTGCCCAAGCGCGACACCAAAGGAAGATGCTGAACTGGTGGATCTCTGCTCGCCCTCCTGCGCCGAAGACCCAGAAGACGTTGATCCTTTTGCACCAGTGCCGGCAAGCGAAACACCAAGCGAAGCGTCAAATCCTACATCTGAGTGCTGGCTCATCGCCTGGAAGGCCTTGAGGTCCTCCTGGCTCATGTGTCCAGACTTAACCTCATTCTGAATCGCTGTCTCAATCGCCTTGGTCTGATTCTCGGTCCAGCCCGAGCTGACCATATTCGTGGCAGTTTCGGAGGACATCGCGCCGCTCTTGATTGCGTGACCAAGCGTTTCCGAGAACTTCAGACTGGCCTGCTCGACCGCCTGGCTCGATACGGATTCCCCAGCCGCGCGCATGTCGCCCATGTTGATGGACTGAGGCGTACGGCCATTGGTGGCTGTACCGCCCCCAACGGAGCCCATTGCTCCGGACCCCATCTGAGCGATCGGGGAAACAGTGCTTGCCTGCGGTGCAACCTTGGTCTCGTCGATCATGTCGCTGCCCTGCAGGCGACCTGCCAGGTACGACATGGAGACGGCGCCGCCGAAGAGCAACGACATTGCCAATGCGGGTGTCGCAGCAGTGAGGGCTGAAGCTGCTCCGAGAGCATCCATCGACTGGTTGGCAATCATGTTCAGCTGTTCAGGGCTGAAGTTCTGGCCAGCGGGAACGTTCAGGAGATCGAAGAAGTTCTGCATGGTCACGTTGCTGTACAGCTGCGTGATTGCCAGCATGGGGAACCACAGGCCTACCCAGATCGTCAGCATCAGATACTTGCCGATCATCTTCCAGCCGAAGGGACCCATGGTGCAAACCAGTGCCATGATCGGCGCGAGTGCATAGAAGAGCGACTCAAAAAACCCAACGATCGGGCGTAGGATGCGAATAAAGAGGTTTTCTTCACCAGCCCATTGGACGTTACGTCGAGCAGCTGCTTCCTCCACCATGATGATGGACTGGGTCTCGGCCGCGGACAAACCGCCTCGGACGGCGGCTTCTGCTGCAACTGAGTTGAACACCGATACCGCCATCATGGTCTGCATCTGCTCTGCAGCCTGATTCGTGAAACCGCCGAATGCACTCTGGATTGACGCCGAGTCGGTGTTCGACCCGATCGACTTCGCAGCGCTATCGAACGCGGTAAGAAGCTTGTCATTGGCCTGGTCTTGCAGGCTGTCACGCGCGGTCTTGCAAGAGACGTTCGTCTTGGCGCCGTTATTGTTCCATCGTGTCTGCGCAACGTCGTTGGCGAATGCGTCGTTGAGGTAACCAGAAAGCCCCGGGGAGTTCATCACCGTTGCCTTACTTACAACCCCATTGTTCACCAGCGGATAGACGCAGTTGGAGAGAAAATTCGCAGCGTTCTCTCGATAGGCCTCGAGATAGCCAGGTCGACTTGGATCTGAAGATACGTCGGTAAAGTTCCGGCTGCCCAACAGGTTTCGCATTGACGCCATGAGCATGAGGTTCTGGCCAAGACCGCCCGTGGTACCACGGGTTTCATCTGTGGCGCTGCCGAAGCTTGTTTCCATCAACCCGGTGAGCTTGCTGGTTACATTGCTGGTCAAGTAGCCGATGCTGGCCAGGCCCAAGGGGACGTTGTCGACGACAAACGACCTGGGCCCGCTCTTTCCGGGTTGGGTCATGACCTCGGAGATCATCACCTTATCCACGCGGGGGATGAACATAATCCAGAAAACAACGATCGAGACCAGGATCCACTGGGCCTCGAATTTCTGGCCGCCACTCATCATGCCCTGGGACCACATAAACAACAGACCAAGCATGCCGCCAATACTGCCCAGCACGCCGTAGGACGTGATGCTCGCTACGGCGTTGAGGACGGCGAATGTATAAGCGCCATCCCCAAGAACAAGGATTTCAAAGGTCACTTGGAAGTGCTCCCGAAGGCAGCAACGGCGAGCGGCGAGCTACCGCAACGATTGATGGCCATGCCAAGCATGTCAGTTGTCTGTGAAGTACGTTTGATCTCAGCGTTCTGAGTTGCAAGCTCGGTCCGAGCGTTCTTCAGCATCTCAATGGCCTGGCCGCCTGCAACAACCTGAGGTCGCTGACTGAGCTCTGCGATCATGAGCACCAAGGATTGATCCGAGGTGCGAGCAAGGATGTCTGCGGCGACGACGGGGGCCAGTCCTTCAACGATGACTCGAGCATAACCTTCACCTTGCTCACCAACCCGCATGCAGGCTGCCGCGACCGAGCTGATGTCCCGGGTGTTGGCTACCAGCATCTTCTCCGCGGGAGTCAGAGTGCCGGCCTCATCACCGCGCATGATCATGCGCTCCAGGATTCCCTTCTCGGTTTCGTTGCCAAGCAGCTTGCGGACGATGAGATCTGTTGCCGAAGTACCCAGCGGGCTTTTGGCCGAGGTCGACGGGTTCAAGCAGTCGTCGTTGTCACAGCGGTAGATCGGATAGTCGTTGCTCGCTTGGGCGGCCGGCGCAACGAAGTCGTGCAGCTTTAGCTTGGGCTCCAGTACGCGCGCAGACATGTCCTTGCCCTCGCCCGGGCACCCGTTCTCACCCGGCATGCAGGTGATGACGGTCCCGATCAGGCTCAGGACCTGTTCCTTGGTGCGGATGTCAGAGCCGAGCCAGTCGAATGCGCCGGTCTTGTTCATCGTGCTCCAGGTCCAGTTGCCCTGCAGCACATCAGCCATCTTCTCGTCTTTGACTGCATCGGCAACCGGAGACCTGCCGCCGGCGTTGCGTGCTTCGAGCTGGTCGCGTGAATCGCCGCTCAGTTCTTTCCAGCTGGCGGCTAAATTACGGCCGGCGTTCGCCAGCGCATTGTCGCCACCATTCTTGCCCATGACGCCATCGACCACGCCTTCGGCGATCTGGCAGGAGCTCATGCTGTCGATGTTCAGGGCGTTGATCGTGTCCTGGATCTGGGACATCACGGTCTCGCACTTGTCACAGACGTAGCCGAGGGCGGTCTTGAAAGCGTAGCCGCCGGCGTTGCTGACGACGGCTCGGGCAACCGCGATGTATTGTTCCTTAGAGGGGAAGCTCAGATTGCCCCCGTACATGTCGATGCCGCCGCAGCCTGCGCTGATTTTCGGCGGATCAAAGGTCCACGGAGAAACGGAAACAATCGGATTGCGGATGGTGACATTGCCGCCAGAGATGACGCCGCGCATCGAGCCTTCAGCCACACCAGGTGTGGTGATGTTGCTCTGGGAGCCGAACATCTCATTCATCTTCTCGTTGACGCCGGCGCCGACGGTGCCCGACACCATGCCAATGACCATGCCCAGCGCTATAGCAGAGAGTTTGATCTTCTTCATAAAGGTCCTTTAGTTGGTCGGCGCCACAATCCATGGGCTCTCGCTGCCGCTGGTCGAGGCGCGCTTCAGCGCCTCCAACAACTGCGCAGGGTCGTCCTGAAGTTGGTCGAGGTTTTGCAGGCCATCGGTTAGGTAGCGCCGCGGTGCTCCACGTACGGCTTCGTCGTACTGGGCGTCCGTGATCCACTTTTCGGTCTTGGCTAAGGTCAAGATCCGCTCTTCCAGCTCGGAAGAGGTGCGCAGACCTGCGGCGAGGTTGTAGACCTTGTTCGTGGCCGTGTCGGCGATCACCATGGTCGGCGTTGTCATCACGCCCAGTTGCTGCGC
Source organism: Stenotrophomonas sp. STEN038 (assembly GCF_056759895.1). NCBI lineage: Bacteria > Pseudomonadati > Pseudomonadota > Gammaproteobacteria > Lysobacterales > Lysobacteraceae > Stenotrophomonas > Stenotrophomonas sp. STEN038. The sequence continues at coordinate 8,035 of NZ_JBRRDW010000072.1, read as the reverse complement.
GTGGCCGCTGTTCACCACAAACGGCTTCGGAGAGCCGGATGCTAGCGGGCCGCCGTCAAGGGAGATGTTCAGGATGGAGAAGTCGAACCTGGTGGACAGCCGATCAAGGATGGGTTCCTGCTGCTTACAGTACGGACAGGTCGACTGGTAGAAGTACCAAATGCCGATCCGCTGGCTCAGATAGTTCAAGGTCTGTGCTTTCGCAACGCTCACGTTCTCTTCGGTTGCGTTTCGCTGCGCCGTGGTGAGTGAGGAACGTGCGTACTCGTCGAGTGCCGGATTACGGATGGTCGCCTGTATCGCGACCTGGCTGTACTTTTCAGCCTTGTCCAACGACAGGCGCTGCAGGAACGCATAGAGCTCGACATTCTCTGGGGAGGGATCATCGATAGCGCGTTCCAGGTACTTGGGCATGTTTTCGCGCAGCCACGCGGCGGACAGCGGCTTAGGGCCTTCGGGCTGTACGGGCGGCGGCGTCATGACGATTGGCTGAGGGGGCGGCAGCGGCTCCGGTTCCGGAGCTTTCTGCTTGGGCTTCGGCTTGGGGTCATCATAGAAATACCAGCCGTCGGCCCGATTGCCCCAGTAGGGCTGAGCACTGGAAGAGTTCTGCGCATTTGCCGGCAGTGTGGCAAGGATGGCAGTGGTCAGAATGAGCGCAGAAAGGGGCATTCGCATGCCACGATGATCGCTCGGGTTTGGGGGGGAGTTTGTCCCCTAACTGGCTCGATTGCGGCAGTAGTTACGCGCGACTCGAAGCGAACATGTCGAGAACCTTGCGTTGTTGCTTGGCGTCCGTCACTCGGACAACCGATCGGCCTCGGTAAACACCTGCGAGCGTGCGGCACATTGGGCACTCTCCGCTGGTTGTATGGGCTCGGATAACTTGGGGCTTGTTGGCCATCAGGAACACCGTGGTGCAATGGCTGCACCTCTTTAGAGATGTTTCACCCTCGTGGTAGAGGGTGGTGACCAGAATTGCATGGTCCGGGGTGAAATCCAGAGGCCTTCCCCCGGTTCCGCGCATGTTCGAGCGAAGGACCATCAAGGCTCGAATGAAGGCATCAACGTGAGGGACGCCTCGTCCACCACCATAGTGCTCAAGGTTGTTCACGTAGACCTTGAGGAAGTAACTCGCTGCCGTATGCAGCTTCACATCCTCCAGCAGGGAGCTGATTGATCGCGGGAGCCGCCCACCTTTGTCCTGGTGGTTACCGCCGGCCATTTCGATAAAAGACCGGATGGCTGGCATAGGGCACGCCGTCAGCTTGGCGATCAACTGGGCCCGACAATCGAGCTCGGCAAGTGCAACAGCATTGCGATATGACCCGTAAAGGTCACTGGCCTTGGTGGTTGGCAGAACAGGTACGGACAGGCTCACGCCACGTGCTCCTTGTCTTCCGACAGGATAGAGACGAAGCGGATGTCCTCGACTTGGCTTTGAGTGATTCCGCTGTCGCTGATCGAGGTCAACATAGTTTCCAGGGCAATGCTGGAACGCGGGACCATCAAAAGGCAGGGGCTATCCGCCAAGGCTCTGATGTCATCGACTGAAGCACGACTGATTCTGTCAACGAACAATGCAGACAGACCGAACTTTGCCGACGCCAGAACTTTGTCGTGGCGAGCCACTTCACGTATCAGAAGGAACCAGCGCTCATTGAAGGCGCTTACGTCTCTATCCAGTGAAGCTAGGTTGGGCAAACCGCTTGGCACTCGAACCCCCTGTTCGCGCTCGTGTTGGAGATGAAGTCGCAAAGGGTGTCCCGCGACGGGGCGCAATATATGGAGCAGCACACCTCAAAACTGAGAAGTCTGTCTCAAACAAGCAGGTGACGTGAGAGGTGGATTCGTGCCATGGATTTGATGCACTTACGGGCTTGTAACGACCGTCAACGGCATGACGGTTGCGCGAGGAGGCTGCGACCCTCCTCGCTCCCCTAATCAAAATTCCGCCATCGCGCGATTGAGCAGTTCTGTCGCAGCAATTCGGGCTCCCTCGTCGACCGGATCAGTGGCGTCTACTTCACTTTCAGCAGTAGTCATTGCGTTGACACTCCCGCCCTCTTTGGTGACCGTCAATGAGGCGCCCTCAATCGTCAGATTGCTGACGGTTTTTGTTGAGCCTATTTCAGGCTGATTTCCCACATCTTTTTTATGAACGACGTGGTCCTTCGGCAGGTTTTTTCGCCCTTCCGGAGTCTCACCTGGTGAAACTGCAATTAACTGCGCAGACTCCAATGTCCCTTCGGCGTCAATTTTCGACGCGGAAGGTTGAACATCTGGAGCCTTGGCCGAACTGTCGTTGGAAGCCGACTCCTTGTCATCCCCCACGCGAGGAGACAGCTCTTCCTTCTCGTCCGGCTTGTTGCTCGAAGTGGTCACCTCGGTTGAGGTGACTTTCACTTGTGCCGCTTGCGTGCCATCTCGTACCGCGGTGCCATCTCCAAGTTCATTGGATCCAGCGTTCCGTCGAGCGCTTTGGCGATGAGGTGTGGTCGAGGCGACGGTTGATGTGTGCTTCAGGATCGGAGGCCGGTGACCGACGCCAATCTCCATGGTCGGTGGATACGCGCCGCCCACGCCAAGGATTTCCTCGGCGAGTTGGCGCGCGGCCGGGTGCTGCTCCATCGGGTGCTGCTCCATGAAGCGGATTAGGTGGTGATCACCTTTCCCATCTCGGTGTGTGCTGTAGCCCGCTAGGTGGGCAGTGACTCCCAGGATGAAAATTCGCCGGAGTTCATCGGGCGAATCTGCTTTCGGGCCTAGGGCGTCCATGGCCACTTCGAGGTCGCCACCATTGCCCTTGTTGTAGCTGAGAACCTTGCGGACTCGGGGGAGACGACGGGACATCCTTACTCCTTATATACAGAGTGCGGGATCAGGCGCTGACCTGGTCGCTCTTCGCCTTCATCTGGCTGGCGAAGACCCAGAAACCGCGAGCATTGGCGGTGATGGATTCGCGAACGGCCAGCACCTGAGCTTCGGGGAAGGCCTCGGCCAGACCGGCCTGGAACAGGTCCGCGCCACCACCGGCGATGAGGACCAGGTCCACGCCGCTGGTGTTGTTGACCTCGCGGATCGAGCCACGGATCGACTTGAGGTTGTTACGGACAACTTCCGCGGCTGCATCTTTCATGGCAGGCCAGATGTCGATCTCGCGACCGGCCATGACCAGTGGCTTCGCCCCGGACAACACAACGTCCTGCACCTTTGCTGCCCGAATCTTCAGCTTGTATGTGGTGCTCAACAACTCAGCGGCCCGGCGAACGATTGCTTCGCCGGCAGTTGGCGTCGACCCGGAGCTCTCCAGCTTGAAGGATCCGTGGCTGTTGATGACCCAGTCCAAGCTGAAGTGGCCGGGGTCGACAACCAGAATTGTCTGGGAGGGATCGATCACGGCACGCGACTGGCGGTTTGTGATGTCCAGTAGCTGAGCACCGTAGGCGCCGGCCGGCTGGGGAACAACTTTCACCTGCTTCACATCCACAGTGAACCCTGGGCGGATCTCGTGTACGCCAACCATACGTTCGACCAAGGCGTTCTTGATGTCCGGGTCGAGGAAGTGGGAGACCGGCAGACCGGTGACTACGCAATCTACGACCGGGGCGCCGACCGCCGACAGTGCGGCTTTGAAGAGAGCCTCGTACTCATGCGAGCGGGAGTAGCTCTCGTCCATTACCGGCACGAAATTCTGCAGAGCCTGGGGCATGACCGCGGCGACCCACTCTTCACCGTTGACCATCACAACGTGACCCATGCCGATAGCGACGCCGCCGTCGATGCTCAAGCCGCACTTGCTCTTCGGTGCAGCACCAACGGGCATGCGCAACAGCGCCGGCACCGGATTCTTGCTCCCGGCCTGCGTTACATCGTCGTAGGCAACCTTGACCGCCGAGTAGCCAATGTCCAAACCGATACGCATCCAAATCTCCAGCTGTGTGTTTGAGAGCAACAGTCTGGTGAGTTGAAAGCGGAATCGCGCACGCCAACTGAGGCCGCGTGAGCGTCGGTTGTAGTTCGTGGTGCCCCCGGGATGATTGGGGGCACCATTTGGTGCCCCCAAAGCTAGTAGGGGCACCATGTGGTGCCCCTGAAGCCTCTGGGGGCACCACGCTTGCACACTTTGCTGGCAGACAACGTGGTGCCCCCGAAGCCTTTGGGGGCACCATCTGGTGCCCCCGGAGAGTCAGGGGGCACCACAGGTTAGCGGTGGCATCAATCTGCGCCTGGGCATCGCGAAAGCATGCACAAATTGTGCGAATAGGAGCTCAAGCACTGAGCATGGGTGAGCGCGTGGTGCCCCCAGAGCCACCGGGGGCACCAAAAGTGCCTAACCCCCTTGGTAGCGATGGTAGTTACGCGCTAGCGATAAGAGGGATGGACCCTGAAACTGTGTCCCGTGCGTGCAACTTTCATTTTGAACGGCATGACGTATAGATGTTATTGCCGTAGCACGCGTATGTCGTAATTAATCGACATCGGAAAGTGTCGCGATAAGAATAATGTATTGCCAGAGACCCTATGAGCCAGACCACCCAAAACTACCCTGTTTCCTTCGCTCCGCTTGTTGCTGACATCGTCACTCCGATTGACGCACTTCGTAGGGCAATCACTGATGAGGCGATACGCGTAGCAACCGAGTTTCATACACGCCGCCTTGAGCTGTCTGAGGGCTTCTCGAACCTCAACGTAGTTGTTCGGGAGCGCAGCGAAGGTAAGAGCGTTCAGATCGGGTGGGCGCTCTTTCACTTCCGGAACGGGAAACGTACGGGCATTAGTGCATTGAAGAAGCACCGTGGGGCATCGGGGTACGACCTTGCGACCATCAAGTTGAATTCGCCTGATTGGCTGAAGGCCTGGGCATGTGAAACGGAACTTCGCTTGCGTCCCCTTCGTGAGGCTCTTGATCGACTCACATCGATGGAGAGAGATGCAAAGGTTATTGCCGGTCGAATTGCTGCTCCAACTTTTGAGGAAGGGCTGCAAGGGGATGATGAGGACAACCAGCAACCGCTGGGACATGACTTCGTAGAGATGAGCCAATGAGCCAGAAAGAGAACGGGGACAAGATCGATCCGACCACCGCAGTTGAGGTGGGGCACAACATTTACGGGTTGCTGTGTGAGGTGGCGGGTGCTCATATCGCCTCGTTAAACGAGGAGCGCAAGTGGCGCCGGCGTAAGCGGCTCTTTGTCTCGCTGCTCGCTTTGATCGGCCTGATCCTGTGGCTTTTGCTCTACGCCCCGATGCTCGGCCTTTCGGCTGCCCCGGCCACACGCTCCATCGGAGTCGTTCCGATCCAGGGGGAGATCGGCGATAAGTACGGCCCGAACGCCAGGAAGATCGTCCCGGCCATTGAGCGGGCTTGCTCGTCCTCGATGACCGAGGCGGTTGTTCTTCGGATCACCTCACCGGGCGGTTCGCCTACCGATGCGGAGCGAATTGCCGGTGCGATCGATGCCTGCCGTGCCGGAAAGGATGGGAAGCCGGGCAAGCGCGTGATTGCCGTCATTGAGAACGTTGGTGCTTCGGCCGCCTTCCTCGTTGCAGTTCATGCCGATGAGGTGCTGGCCACCCGCTACTCAATGGTGGGCTCCATCGGCGCAGTCATGCGGTCGGTTGACGCTGAAGAGGCAGCCAAGAAGTTTGGACTGCGCGAACGGGTCTATGCCTCCGGCGATCTGAAGGCTGGAAACAGCCCGCTCACCGCGAATACGCCGGCGCAAGATGCTCTGTCACAGGAGCTGGTAGATGGAATCGCCAAGATGTTCGCCGATGAGGTGCGCGACCGCCGTGGCTCCAAGCTGAAGGAGACCCCGGACATGTTCAGCGGCCGGGTCTGGCTAACGCCCGAGGCCGTTGAGCTGGGGTTGATCGACCAGGCATCTACGTTCGAGCAACTGAAGTCCACCCGCTTCAAGGATCTGTCGGTTCACGAATTCCGGCCGACCCAGACATTCCAGGACAAGATCGGACTACGGGCGATGGCGCGCGAGTTCGGGGCGGGCATCGCTTCCGAGTTCACCGGCTCCGAGCTGCAGTAACCCCCCTACCCCGTATTGAGAGAGACCAGATGAACCACCACAACGACGTACTGCAGGAAGTTCGCTCCTCCGAACTCGGGATGATCCTCTCGAGCAGCGGCCTGACTATGCCCATGCTCCTGGCTCTCCCGGCAGATGAGCAGGACCGGATGCTCGAGCTTGTGAATCGCGCTGTTCGCCGCCTGCCCATCGAGCAGTTGCGCTCCTTTGATCTGTCCGACCGCTTCGAGGAACAGCTGGAAACCTTGGCCCACTATCAGGGGCTCAACGACGAATACACCGTGACGATCGAAGCGCAGCGTCGTGAGGTGGAGGCGCTGAGGAAGCAGCTCCAGTCCTCCTACTTTGAAAACGCGACCCTGCAGGTTGAGGTCGAGCGACGTAGCGAGGCGTTTGGCGCTTTGTCACTCGCCGCTTCTTTGATCCGCGAGGATGCTTCGCCGGTTGACGATCCTCGCTGGGATCAGGTTCTTACCTCCGCTTATGCCTGTGGCGCTGCAACCCCGACCCATGCTTTCTCGGATTCTGTTGCGGCTCCGGTTTTCCGTCCCTTCGCTGAGGTTGGGGACAATGTGATCCATCTGCCGCCCCGTCGTTCGCCCGACGCCGCGCTCACCCCGCCGGAAAACGAATCGTTCTGAGGAATCACCTATGGCTTTCAGTCGAAAAAGGAAGTGGGAGGACATGCCGAGCTCGGGCGATCTAGCCAAGCTGATGGGTTGCGAGCGCGAGTTCTATCTCGAGCGGCAGACCGGCATCCAGAACACCGACCCGACCATGCGCGCTCGGGCGACGGCCGGCGAGGCGGCGCACCAGAAGGCCCAGGTGCAGATGGAGAGCTTCCACAATCAGGGCGCGCAGGACTCGAGGTGCGTTGTGGCTTCGGCGGTTTACGGCCAGGACGCCCCAGAGACCGATGAGCTGCGGGACTTCCGGGATCAGTCGTTGCTCCCGACCGCCGCCGGCCGGGCGATTGTGAAGGGCTACTACCGCGCCTCACCCCCGATTGCGGATTTCCTCACGAGGCACCCGCGGGCGGCGGCGCCGGTTCGTCGAGCTCTCGACGGTTTCCGCAAGGTGTTGAGCTGGTAGTTAGTCCAGCGTCTCAGGTGGGCCTTGAGCTTGCCCCAAATCCCAAAATGCGTATAAGGGCTAAATTGTCCCTTATGCGCATTTTGTACTTTTGGAGATAGGCGACGGATGACTGCCCAACAGCTGCCTGATGCTCAGGCGGAACTGAAAGACCTCCCGCACCGCCCTGCTTCTGACATGAAGCGCTGGCGTGAAGTTATGGTAGAGAACGCCGGCAAGCCGGTGCTGATCACCAACCACGGCGTACCGCAGGCGGTGGTCCTTCCGGTGGCCACCTACGTCCAGCTGCTGCAATCCGCCCAGGGGAGCAACCCGCTCCAAGCTCTCCAGCAACAGTTCGATGAGCGACTGTCCAGCCTAGACCGCCAAGATTCGATGCAACGCGTACAGTCCGCCTTCGACGCCACACCTGAGGAAATCGGGAAGATGGCGACCTCACCCCTGTTCCCTGCGTAGGTGGGTGACCTAGATGGACGCTGAGCTTCTAGTCCTAGCTGGAGCACCCGGATCTGGAAAGTCCTCGTTGGGCGGCGCTCTTCTGCAAAGCCGAGGATTGGACTACTTCGCCGCTTCCGACTACGCCCGTGCGGTTATGTCTCGTCGCTCCTGCTCTCCAGGTGAGGCGCTCATCGAAGGGTGGGCCGAGGGGCACCGTCGGCTTCGCGCTGCAATCCACTCGGGAAGCTCTCTGGCCATAGAGACCAGCTTGGGCGGAGCCACTGTCCCCAAGTTGATCCGGGAAGCCGCAGAAGCCGGCCTGAGTGTCCGGATGTGGTTCTTTGGCCGGGCGTGTCCGATTTTTTGTGTGTGAGGCGGTTTAGTCCGGAAGTCTCTTTCAGCGAGCCAGCGTGAATCGGTCTTCGTAGATTATCGCGAACTGGTTCATCGCCGCCTTC
>NZ_JBRRDW010000071.1:0-17154 GCF_056759895.1 Stenotrophomonas sp. STEN038 | reverse complement strand
CCCACCCCCCCCGAGGGCGGTGACGCCTCCCAGACTACGCCAGCCCGAACCCCCCCCCCCGCCCCACCCCCCCCCGCCCACCGCCAAACCCCCCCCCCCCCCCCCCCCCCCCCCCCCCCCCCACTACGGTGGGTGCGGCGAAGGCTTCTTGAGCCCCTCTCCCGTGTGCGGGAGAGGGGTTGGGGTGAGGGCAGCTGTTCGCTGGTAAAGCCCCTGCCGAGCGTGGCTCGGCACTACAGGTGCGCGGCACTAGGTCAGCAGGCGGCCGCCGTCCAGGCGCAGGGTCTGGCCGGTGATGTAGCCAGCGTCGTCCAGCAGCCAACGTACCGCCGAGGCGATCTCGTGCGGGGTGCCGAGGCGGTCCAGCGGGGTGCGCTCCATCAGCTTCTGCTTGGCCGCTTCGCTTTTGCCTTGTTCGGGCCAGAGGATGGCGCCGGGGGCAATGGCATTGACCCGTACGTGCGGGGCCATCTCCAACGCCAGTGAGCGGGTCACCATCTCCAGCGCGGCCTTGGCCGAGCTGTAGGCCGGGTGCTCGCGCAGCGGCTGGGTGGCGTGCAGGTCGGTCAGGTTGACGATGGCGCCGCGCTGCTTGATCAGGTGCGGGGCGGCGGCCTGCGCCAGGAAGAACGGTGCGCGCGTATTCACCGCGAACAGTTCATCCCATTGCTCCGGCTGGACCTGCCCGAACGGGGTAGGGAAGAAGTTGGAGGCATTGTTGACCAGCGCATCCAGCCGGCCGAAGTGGCTGACCGCCTGCTCGACCAGGTCGGGCAGGGCAGCCACGTCGCGCAGATCAGCCTCCAGCGCCAATACGCTGCCGGCGCGCTCGCTCTCAAGATCGAAGGCCAACGACTGCAGCTCCTCGCTGGACTGGTGCGCATGCAGGGCGATGCGGTAGCCATGGGCGTGCAGGTGACGGGCAATGCCGGCGCCGATGCGGCGCGCGCTGCCGGTGACCAGGGCCACCCGTTGGGATTCTGTCATCTGGGATTTCCTTACTCAGCTATCCTGTGCATTGTCCTCGCAAACCGCCGCATCATGCATTCCGACCTGCCAATCCCCGATTCAGACGCGCTCGCCCACAGCGAGCAGCTGGCCGCGCACCTGCGTGCGGACATCCTTGCCCAGGGCGGTGCGGTGCCGTTCTCACGCTTCATGGAGCTGGCACTGTATGCACCGGGTTGGGGCTATTACAGCGCAGGCGCCAGCAAGTTTGGCGCGGCCGGTGACTTCGTCACCTCGCCGGAGATTGGCTCGCTGTTTGCCGCCACCACCGCCAATGCGGTGGCGCCGGTGCTGAACCAGCTCGGTCCGCAGGCCCGCATGCTGGAACTGGGCGGCGGCAGCGGTGCATTCGCCGAGATCATGCTCAAGCGCCTGCTGGAGCTGGATGCGCTGCCCGAGCGCTACGCCATCCTCGAACCCAGCGCCGACCTGCGTGAGCGCCAGCGCGAGCGCCTTGAGCGCGCACTGATTCCGCCGGTGTTCGCACTGGTGGAGTGGCTGGACCGGCCGTTCGACGACGATTGGGACGGCGTGCTGTTCGCCAATGAGGTGATCGATGCACTACCGACGCCGCGCTTCCTCGCCGACGAAGGTGAGATCTACGAAGAAACTGTTGAGCTCGACGGCGAAGGCCGCTTCGTGCGCGGCGCGCAACCAGCCGACCAGCTGATGCTGGGTGCGGTGCGGCATGTGGAGCGTTACCTGGAGCGCCCGTTCGCGCACGGTTACCGTTCCGAAGTGCTGCCGCAGCTGCCCTACTGGATCCAGGCGGTGGCTGGTGGCATGCAGCGTGGTGCGATGCTGTTCGTCGACTACGGTTATTCGCGCAGCGAGTTCTACCAGCACGATCGCAACGACGGCACGATGCGCGCGTTCTACCGTCACCGCGTGCACAACGACGTGTTCCTGTGGCCGGGTCTGCAGGACATCACCGCATCGGTGGATTTCACTGCGTTGGCCGAAGCCGGCACCAATGCCGGTTTCGACCTGGCCGGTTACAGCAACCAGGCCAACTTCCTGCTCGGCAACGGCATCACCGATCTGTTGCTGCAGGCCGAAGCGCGCACCGATGAAGTCGGCCAGATACGCCTGCGTGATCAGCTCAAGCGGCTGACCCTGCCGACCGAAATGGGCGAGCGCTTCCAGGTGATGGGCTTCAGCCGCGATGTCGACATGTCGGCGGCCTTCCTGCTTGGTGACCTGACGTGGCGTCTGTAGCACCACGCTGAAACCGCTGCGTCGTGCAGGGTTCTGGTTGGGCCTGTGGTGCGCGGCGGTGCTGGTGGTGATCGTTGTGTGCCTGATCCCGCCTCCAGAATTGAACCTGCCGCAGAACAGCGACAAGGTCGAGCATCTGTTGGCCTACTTCATCCTGTCTGCCAGTGCAGTGCAGCTGTTCGGCAGCCGCCGCGCGCTGTGTTGGGTGGCGGCAGGTCTGGTGGCGATGGGTGTGGGCATCGAGTGGGCACAGGGCGCGCTGACTGCCACGCGCATGGCCGATCCGATGGATGCCCTGGCCAATACCAGCGGTGTGCTGATCGGCATGCTGACTGCGCTGACGCCGCTGCGGGATTTACTGCTGAGGCTGCAAGGGCGTTGAGCCGATAGTGCGCCCTCGGGCAGTGCTGCAAGCTGCTCTGGTTGCTGCTGCAACTTAATTCTTTAGATAAATCAGCAATTTCCGCTGTTTTGGCACTTACGCTGGCAGCCCTTGGGCTGCTACGTTTGCGCCATCACAGGCACCGCCATGGTGCCGGTGATTTTGCAAAGTCGGTGCGGTGCGGGACGTGGGTGGAGAGGACTCACGTACCGCACCGCGCCTTCCCGGCGATTTCTCCCCGGGCCTTACTTCTTCGGCTGCAGATGCACCTGGTCCAGCACCCACATCTGCGGGCGGGTATCGCCGCTGAAGGTCATGCACAGGTCGGTGATCTGCATGGCACCGGCTTGCAGCGGCGCCTCCAGTTCAATGAAGCCATCCTTGCCCGGCTGCTGCGGCAGCGGCACCGTGGCCAGCACGCGGCCCTCGCAGCCGGCACGCACTTCAAACTCGCCGTACTGGCTCACCGGCTTGCGGAAGCCGCGTTTGGCTTCCTCCGGGCGCAGCAGGCCGAAGTTGTAGGGAATGCGACCGGCGCGCACCTTGACCGAGGCGATGTCCTGCAGCTGCGCGTCTTCCCACAACCAGCACGGGTTGAAGATGGTGACGTCGAAGTTGTCGCGCTCACCGTGCAGTGGGTTGTCGTCGACAAGACGCAGGAGCAGGCGGCCGCCTTGCGGGCATTGCGCCAGGGTCTTGTCGTTGCGGGTCAGCAGTGACTGCGCATCGAAGTTCCATTGGCTGGGCTTGTCGGCCACCGGCTTGCCATTGAAGAAGGTCAATGCGGTCAGCACGGTCGGCACCGGCAAGGTCAGTGCGCCGGGATAGGCCGGTGACTGCGCGGTTGGCGTACTGCCATCGGTGGTGTAGCGGATGTCGCGGTAGCTGAGCGGGTTGGACAGTTCGACCGTCACCTTTTCGGCTGCACGATCATCCTGGCGCTTCATCGCCACCGACAACGCGGTCTGGCCGTAATCAATGCCCAATGCCTTGTAGCGCTGCAACTGCGCCGGCAGGCGTGCAAGGAAGTCGTCGTAGCTCTTGTTCTGCAGCGGCGTCCAGGCGATCTCGGACAGCGCCGCCAGGCGTGGGAACACGTTGTGCTTGAGGTCCTTGCCGTTGCGGGTGTGCTCGGTCCACATGTTGGCCTGCACGCCAATCACGTGCTTGCGCTGCGCCGGGGTCAGCTCGGCGGGCACCGGGTCGAACGCGTACACGCGCTGCATCGAGGTGAACTTGGGGCGGCCTGTCGGTTCTTCCGGCAGATTGGTCTGCAGGAAATCCAGGTACAAGGTATTGCCCGGCGTCATCACCACGTCGTGGCCGTGCGTGGCTGCCTCGATGCCGCCTTCGATGCCGCGCCAGGACATCACCGTGGCCTGCGGCGGCAAGCCACCTTCGATGATCTCGTCCCAGCCGATCAGTTTGCGGTCGTGGTCTTCCAGGTACTTTTCCAGGCGCTTAAGCATGTGCGACTGCAGTGCTTCTTCGTCCTTCAGGCCCAGCTCGCGGATATAGGCCTGCACCTGCGGTGAATCCTGCCACTGGTACTTCACCGCTTCATCGCCACCGATGTGGATGTACTGGCCGGGGAACATTTCCAGCACTTCGGCCAGGATGTTCTCCAGGAACTGCAGGGTCTCCTCGCGCGGGTTGAACAGATAGGGGTTCACGCCCCAGTTGGCCGATGGCTTGGTCGGGCCATCGACGACACCGTGCTCCGGATAGGCGGCAACCGCGGCCTGCGCATGGCCAGGTACGTCGATCTCCGGCACAACAGTGATATGGCGTGCGGCGGCATAGGCCACCACGTCACGGATCTGTTCCTGCGTGTAGTAACCGCAATACAGATGCGGCTTGCCGTCAGCACCAACGCCGGCTTCGCCAGCAGCGGCGCGGCAGCTGCCAACTTCGGTCAGCTTGGGGTAGCGCTTGATTTCCATACGCCAGCCCTGGTCATCGGTGAGATGCCAGTGGAAGGTGTTGAGCTTGTGCGTGGCCATCGCATCGAGGATCAGCTTGATGTCATCGATGCTCTGGAAGTGGCGTGCTGAGTCGAGCATGAAGCCACGCCAGCTGAAACGCGGCGCATCCTCCACCTGCATCGCCGGCAAGGTGATGCTGTCTGCAGGTGAGCCGGACAGGAGCTGCCACAGCGACATCGCACCGTAGAAAAGACCACGCGCATCGCCGGCTTCGACCAGTACGCCATCGGCGTTGATGCGCAGCGAATAGCTTTCCGGTGATGCTGCTTTGACAGCGGGCTTGCTGATGCGGAACTGGATCGCACCCTTGGCCTGGCCACTGCTGCCGGGCGTGAGCTGCAGCGGTGTGGTGCGCGCCAGCAACTGGGTGAAGTGTGCGGCGACTTCGCTGGCACCGTCTGCAGCGATGACACGGGTCGATGCATCGACGTTGAAGCGACCATTGCCCGGCAGCACCGATACCGGGCGCGGAATGATGCTGGCGCCTGTCACTTCCACCGGTTGTTGCCACGACGCGGGCGCGGCAGTGGCGGCAGCAAGCGCATGGCCGCCGGGCACGGCCACGGCAAGCAGCAGCGCGGCGTACAGTGCATGGGTGGGAAGTCGGTGTCCGGTCATCGTGAATCCTCTTCTAAATGTCGGCTGGCGTGCAGCCGCACGCTGGTGCGTTCGCGGTTGAAGTTACGGTTGCTGCGATCCATGGGGGGAGGAAGGCAAGACGGAGCCGACCTGCAGCGTTGCAGGTGATGGCGGGGAGGTAACGCTGCTGCGCGTTGGGATCATCGCATCAAGGGCGAAGCCGTTCAGCACTCCCTCGATGTCGGCGGCCACCACGATGTGGCCATCGGTAGCGAGACTGCCAGCGATGCCCCATTGAAAGCCATGCCCGGCCGGCAGTGTGCGCCTCGCCAACAGGCGCCCATCGCGGCGATCGAGCAGGCCGATACCGGCGGTGTGTTCCAGGAAATACGGCTTGCCCGCTGCCATTCCGACGAGCAGGTGATCGCCCACCTGCAATGGCGTGCCCCAACTCCATCCACCCACATCGGTGCGCCATTGCACGTGTCCGTTGCGGATATCGATCGCGCTGATCTTGCGTAGATCGGAAGAACCGATATACAGCGTATCGCCGTCGAACGCGGGTTCCGACTCTATCCACGACGTCCAGAACTGGGTGCGCCAAAGCGGGCGACCATCGCTCGCATCGAGTGCGTACAGCACGCCACTGCGATCGTTGGCGAACACGCGGCCGGCGTGCACCATCGGCGCTGCCCCGGACCGGGACTTCATGCGGTACTGCCAGATTGGACTGCCATCGCGCAGCGCCAATGCCTGCACGGCACCGGCTTCGCTGACGAGGAACAGGTGTCTGCCATCACTGGCAGGGGTGTGCAGAATGCGGCCGGGCAACTGCGTCTTCCAGCGCATGGCACCGTTCTCCGCATCCAGCGCCTGCACGGTGCCGTCGGCACCGCCTATGTGGAGCTGCCCGTCGATGAGCAGCGGACGCGGCGCCTGCCATTCCCAGGCGGCGAGTTGGGGATGCGGTGGTTCGCGGCTGGTCTGGCTGCCCTGGATGGAGGAGCGCCATTGTTCGCGCCCGGTATGGCGGTCCAGACGATGCAGGTAACCCCCATCGCTGCTCACGAACAGCGAGTCGGCGCTCACCAAAGCGCTGGCATACACCGGATAGCCGGTGGTGGTGGTCCACAGCACTGCACCGTCGTCCAGCTTGACTGCAGATACCGCGCCGCTGGTCGTGCCGATGTAGGCGATGCCTTGGTGGGTTACCGGGGATGCGAAGATCTGTCCGCCCAGGCGGGTGCTCCAGCGTGGTGTCGGCAGGGCTTCCGTGTCGGTGGTCGGAAGCGCTGCAGCAGGCGGCTGGTCGCGGCTGGCGCGGCGCAGGCTGACCTGTTCGCCTTCGCCAAGCATGCTGCCAACAAGGCGGTTGCCTGTTTGCTGCAGACGCATGTGCAGTGCGTTCTGTGCCAGCACCTTGTTGTTGAAGTCGGCCTTGTCGGGTAGCGGCAGGCGTTGCAGGTGTGCCACCGGCAGGTCGAGTTGCATGTCGTAGCGGCCGTCGGCGTCGGCCTGCAGCTGCAATCCCATCACGACCTTTTCGCGTGCGCTGCCTATCTCACCAAGCCAGTAGCCGGAGAGATCAGTTGTTTGTGCCTTGGCGAGGCTGCTGATTGCCAGCAGGCAGACGGGCAGCAATCGCTTCCAGGCGTGTTGCTGGCGCTGTACAGGAGCACTGTTGCAGAAGGAAACATGCATCGTGGTGGCCCGGCCAGGGTCGTGGAGAGGTAAATGCGAGGAAGGGGCGGGCCCGGCGAACCGGGCCCGCGGTACGGCATCAGCAGCGGTTGCCTGACTTAGAAATCAAAACGCAGTGACGCCATGTAGCGACGGCCGGTGGTGTACAGGCCATTGGTGAGTGCCTTGCTGCCGAAGTAGCTGTGGTACTTCTCGTTGAGCAGGTTCATGGCGTTGATCTGGATCGCCAGGTTGTCGTTGATGCGGTAACCGACGGAGGCATCCAGCGAGGCGTAGTCATCGGTCCACACCTGGGTGTTGGCCGCGGCCATGCGGGTGAAGTACTTGTCGCGCCAGCCGTAGGTGACCCGCGCGCTCCAGTTGCCCTGTTCGAAGTAGGGGCTGATGTTGAACTGGTGCTCGGAGTTGAACGGCAACGGACGGCCATCATCGGCCTCACCATCGGAGAAGGTGTAGTTGGCGACGATGCCGAAGCCCGCGCCGAAGCCCTGCTGCCATGCCAGCGAGTATCCGCGGACCTTGGCGTTGCCGGCGTTCTGCGGACGGGTCACGTCGTACAGATCATCCCGGTTCTGGTTGATGTTGTAGTGGGTTTCCTTCTGCGACTGGTTGAGGATGTAGTCCTTGACGTCGCGGTAGAACACCGAAGCGGCCAGGATCGCGTTCTCGGACAGGTACCACTCGGCGGAGAAGTCGAAATTGGTGGACTGGTACGGATCCAGGTCGGGGTTGCCGCCGGCACCGGACAGGTTCAGGTCGGTCAGCCAGATGTAGCTGGACATGTCCGCATAGTTCGGGCGGGCGATGACCTTGGCCGAGGAGAAGCGCAGCACGACATCATCGTTGAGGTCGTAGATCAGGTTGAGGTTGGGCAGTACGTTGTTGTACTTCTTGCCCGCGACGACGGTTTCCCATTGCGGGCAGGGGTTCACGTTGTTGGCGCAGGTGTAGCCTTCATTGGTGGTCTCGGTGCGCACGTAGCGGACACCGATATTGCCGCGCAGGCGATCGAAGCTGAAATCAGCCTGGGCATAGACAGCCTTGCTGTCTTCCTCGATCGACCAGGTGTTGCGCGCGAACTCGCCGGAGTTGAACGGCGACAGCGCAGGCATCGAAGCGCCCGGTGCCAACCACTTGCCGCTCATGATCCACTCGTACAGCTTGGCCGGATCAACGGTGAAGCGATCCGAGAGTGCGCCGCCATTGCCAAGGCCAGACAGGTAGTCACTCGGCATCGGCCGCGGGCCGAACTCGCCGGCGCTGTTGGTAGCGGCGGTATTGAGGCCAAAGCCGCGCTGCACCTGGCCGACGAAGTGATCGCGCTGCTTGTAGCCGAAGCGCAGCAGGTAGACCGGCGAGTCGAGCTTCAGGCCGAAGTCGACCTGCCCGTATTTTTCCTTGTCCACGGTCGGCTTCTCGACCACGTTGCCCGCCCAGCCCTCGAAACGGAACAGCGACGGGTCGGTGAACGGGTTGCCGTTCGGGAAGCTGACTTCGAATGGGTTGGTGTCGGAGTTCTTGACCTTCCATTCGTAGTCGGTGTGGGCGAGGAATTCGCTGTAGAACTGGCGCGGGCCGGCATCGGCACGGGTGCTGCCGATCTGCGTGCTGAGCGACCAGCGCTCGTCGTTCCAGGCGGCCTTCAGGTCGTAGGTGCGCGACTCGGTTTCGGCCCAACGGCTCTGCAGGTCGAAGATCGACAGCGCGTTCTTCATCTTGCCACCGGTGACGATGCCATCCTTGATGGTGATGTCGGTCAGCCTGCCGCCGCTGTGGAAGTTGTTGCCCTGGTTGATGAACATCGGGTGGGTCTGATGGTCATAGCTGGCATCGATGGCGAAGGCGTTGAACTCGATGTCGAGCTTGTCGACCGGCTTGGCCTGCAGGCTCAGGGTATAGGTGTCGCGCTTGCGCTCCTGTTCAAAGAACCCGGCGCCGGCCGAGTTGACGCCTATCGCGTTCGGATTGGCGCGGATCGCGTCGGCGCAGGCGCCAGCGCAAGTGCCGTTGGCGATCGACGCATTGAATGCGCTGGCGGTGATGACGTTGAATGCCTCGTAGCCTTCGCGGCGGATGTTTTCTTCGTCGCGTTGTGCCGAGAACACCACGCCGAAGTTTTCGGCCTGGTTCTTCCAGCCCAGCAGCAGCGCTGCGTTCGGATCGTTGGTGCTGGCCACTTCATTACGGGTCACGCCGACCTGGCCGGAGATGGTCAGTGACTTTTCCATGTCCAGGGGCTTACGCGTGGTGATCATCACGGTGCCGCCGATCGAGCCTTCGTCCAGGCGTGCTTCGGGAGACTTGAACACCTCGATCTTGCCGACCAGCTGCGGTGCCAGCAGCGAGTAGTTGAAGGTACGGGTGGGGAAGTCGGACATGTTCCAATCGCCCGAGGCGATGGTCTGGCCGTTGAGCAGGGTGCGATTGAGCGAGGGATCGGTGCCGAGGATGCTGACGCGCTCGCCCTGGCCGAAGGCGCGGTCGATGGCGACGCCGGGGATGATGGTCATCGCTTCGGCAACGTTGGTGGCCGGGAACTTGCCCACGTCCTCGGCGGTGATGACGTCGACGATGGCGTCGGCATTGCGCTTGGTTTCCAGCGACTGCTGCAGGCTGGCGCGGATGCCGGTGACAACGACACGGTCAAGCTCGGTGGCTTCTTTCTGCGCGTCCTGGGCGGCAGCGGAGAAGCTGATTGCCAGACAACTGATGATGGCGGCGGTGAGCGGCGACTTGCGGTGGTTCAAAGGTCTCTCTCCCTTTGCTGATGGATGGCCGACGAATGCGAGCCGGTCAGTGATTGCCGCAGCCCGGGCGGGCGTGCGGTTAGATGGTCGCGGTCACCGAGCTGGCCGGCCGCGTGGAGTCTGGCGTCAGTCAGAGGCGGTCGTGGGGATGACGTCGCGCGCTGCTGCCCTGCGATGCAGGCCGCCGACGTGGAAGAAGCGAGGGGTGTAGCTGGCGATGCTTGTCCACGTCATGCCTCGATACGTTGGGTGGAGCGCGGGACTACCGGTGTTCAGCCAGGAGTGAAGTTTGCGGTGATTTTTTACTTTTGGCAAAAATAATTTTCATGAAAAATGCCTCGTTAAAAAAGGCAATTTCATGCATCTATTGCTTTATTTAAGGCGATTTTTCAATGAAAGGAAATTTCCATTCATATCTACTGAAATGGATTCAACGATATTTATTTTATGGTTGAAAATTATGTTCAGCATCAACTCATTGGTAATTGCGGTTCCGCTTCATTGCAGCGATTGCCAGCACGGGCACAAAAAAAGCGGGCCTGGAAAACCCAGGCCCGCTGGAGGAGAAAGAACAGCGGAAAACAGTTGCAGCGTTGGTGCTGGCTTAGAAGTTGAAGCGCAGCGATGCGTTGTAGCGACGGCCGCTCAGGTAGGCGCCACGGGTGAGCTGCTCCACGCCGGAGTAGGAGTGGTATTCCTCATCCAGCAGGTTCATCGCATCCAGGCCGACCGACAGGTTCTCGGTGATCTTGAAGGCCACCGATGCGTCCAGCGAGGCGTAATCCATGGTCCACAGCTCACGGCCTGCGCTGACCTGGGTGAAGTACTTGTCACGCCAGCCGTAGGTGACGCGGGCGGTCCAGGTGTCGTTCTCGAAGAACGGGCTGATGTTGAACTGGTTCTTCGAGTTGAACGGCAGCGGGCGGCCACCGGTAGCTTCGCCATCGGAGTAGGTGTAGTTGGCGATGACGCCAAAACCCGCACCGAAGTTCTGCTGCCAAGCGACGGAGTAGCCCTTGATCTTGGCGTCACCGGCGTTGCGTGGGCGGTCAACCAGATAGGTGTCGTTCTTGTTCTGGTTCTGGTTCCAATGGGTTTCCGGGGTCGATTCGGTGAGGATGTAGTCGGAGACATCACGGTAGAAGATCGAGCCGGCGAGGATCGCGTTCTCCGAGAAGTACCACTCCGCCGAGAAGTCCACGTTGGTCGACAAGTAGGGCTTCAGGCTGGGGTTGCCGCCACCACCGGTCAGTGCGGTATCGGACAGCCACAGGTAGGACGACACATCGGTGTAGTTCGGGCGTGCCATGGTCTTGGCGACGGACGCGCGCAGCACCAGGCTGTCGGTGGCGTCGAAGGCGACGTTCAAGTTGGGCAGCAGGTTGTTGTACTTGTTCTTCTTCACCACGTGGTCATAGGACGCGGCCAGCTTCTCGGCGGACCAGCCGCCCTGGGTGCAGCCGGCCAGGCCGGTATTGCAGGCGTAGCTGCCCGATTCCAGGTCGGTGCGGACATAGCGCACGCCGATGTTGCCGCGCACGCGATCAAAGCTGAAGTCGGCCTGCAGGTAGGCGGCACCGATGTCTTCATTGATCGACCAGTTATTGCGGGCGAATTCCTCGGCACTGAATGGCGACACCACCGGCATCGTCTGCCACGGCGCCAGCCACTTGCCGCTGGTGATGTAGTCGGCCAGCTTCCAGCCATCGATCGTGAAGCGTTCGCCGAGGTCGCCATAGCCGCTGAAGCCCTTCAGGTAGTTGTCGGGCAGCACGCGTGGATCGAAGTCCGAGGCCTTGGCGTCGCCGTAGCCAGCGACCGATGCCAGGCCGATACCGCGCTGGATCTGGGTGGTCTCATGCTTGCGCTGCTTGTAGCCGAAGCGCAGCAGGTAGACTGGCGAATCCAGCTTGATGCCGAAGTCGACCTGGCCATAGGTTTCCTTGTCGGTGGTTGGCTTCTCGACCAGGTTACCGCCCCAGCCGGTGTTCCAAGTGGGCTTGGTCGGGTCCGCGCCCCAGCCGCCATCCATCTGGAACTGGTCGGGGTTCAGGAACGGGTTGGCGCCAGTGAACTCGACGCTGCCCGGCTTGCCCGGTGCGTCGGCGATCGACCAGGTGTAGTCGGTGCGTGCGAGGAACTCACCAAACACCTGTTTCGGGCCGCCATCGGCCTTGGTGCGGCCGATGTGGGTGGAGGCGAACCAGCGCTCGTCGTTCCAGTCCACCTTGATGTCGTAGGTTGCCGAGTCCACCTGTGCGCGACGGTTCTGCAGGTCGAACACGACCAGGCCGTTCTTGTGGCTGGCGCTGGTGATCAGGCCATCCTTGACGGTGATGTCGGTGAGCGTCTTCAGGCTGTTCCAGGTATTGCCCTGGTGGGTGAACATCGACTGCGCCATGTGATCGAAGTTGGCGTTGATCTTCAGCGCGTTCAACTCGATGTTCATCTGCTCGACGGGCTTGAACTGCAATGCCAGCGAGTAGGTCTTGCGCTCACGTTCCTGTTCGAAGAAATGGGCGCTGGTCGAGTTGGGGCCGACTGCATCCGGATTGGCGTACAGCGTCTCGGCACACTTGCCAACGCAGGTTGCCGGCGAGGTGGGCTGCGAGCCATCCGGGTTGGGGGCCACCGACCAGTCGGTCGGCAGGTTGGTGACCGAGCCGTTGGAGCCGCCCAGGCCGCCGATGTAGTCCTTGGCGCGGACGATGCCGTAGGACTCGATGCCGTCGCGGCGGATGCTCTCATTCGAGGCCTGAGCGGACACGATGACGCCGAAGGTCTCGGCTTCGTTCTTCCAGGCGAAGGCGGCGGAGGCGCTTGGGTCGGTTTTCTCGATGCGATCATTGCGGCCATAGCTGACCCGGCCGGAAACGCTGACCTTCTCCGGCATGTCCAGCGGCTTGCGCGTGGAAACAATCACGGTGCCGCCGATGGAGCCTTCATCGATGCGGGCTTCCGGCGACTTGAAGACTTCCAGCTTGCCAACCACTTCCGGCGCCAGTAGCGAGTAGTTGAAGGTGCGGGTCGGAAAGTCGGACATGTTCCAGTCGCCCGAAGCGATGGACTGGCCATTGAGCAGGGTGCGGTTCAAGGCCGGGTCGGTGCCGAGGATCGACACCTTCTCGCCCTGGCCATATGCGCGGTCGATGGTGACGCCCGGAATGATGGTCATCGCTTCGGCGACGTTGGTGGCCGGGAACTTGCCCACGTCCTCGGCGGTGATCACGTCGACGATGGCGTCGGCGTTGCGCTTGGTTTCCAGCGATTGCTGCAAGCTGGCGCGGATGCCGGTGACGACAACGCGGTCAAGCTCGGTGGCTTCCTTGCTGGTTTCCTGCGCATGCGCTGAAAAGCTCAGGCAGGTGACGATAGCGGCGGATAGTACGGACTTGCGGTACCTCATGATGTCTCTCCTCATCATTGATGGATGCCGGCGAGCTGGCCGGAAGTTGTGTCGCTGGACGCTGTGCATGGGCGGGCTGCCGCATGCGCGTGGGTTACTGCCGAGTGCGGTGCGCTGGGATCGATTTCCCTGCGTCCCAGATACCAACTGGCGGCGCCGATGACGCCCAGTTGCCCGTGCTCTACCAACTTCACGGGGATGCGTTGCAGCGCTTCGCGCATCGGTCCCTTGTTGAGGAACCGCTCGGCGAAGCTGCTGTTGATAAGGAACTGACTGATCTTGGGCAGGATGCCGCCAGCCAGGTAGATGCCGCCTTGCGCGCCGTACAGCAGCGCCATGTCGCCGATGGTCGAACCGAGAATCGCGCAGAACAGCTGCAGCGTTTGTTCGGCAACCGGATCGCTGCCATCGCAGGCAGCGGCGCTGATTGCGTCGGGTGTGGCGTGCACGGGCGCGGTGTCGCGTACGGCGCACAGTGCGTTGTACAGATTGAGCAGGCCTGGGCCAGACAGGGCGTGCTCGATGGCGACATGGCTGCGCCCGCGCAGCATCTGCTGCAGCACGGCGACTTCCAGCGTGGTGCTGGCGCTCAGCGAGGCTTGCCCGGCTTCGGTGGCCAGCACCATTGAGCGGCTGCCATTGGGAATCCACAGTGCCGCGCCCAGGCCAGTGCCGGGGCCGACGATCAATACAGGGCCCTCGGCGGCGGCGGTAGGGCCGCTCAGCAGTAGTGCCTCGCTGGCATCGATATGCGCAGCGGCATGGGCAACGGCTTCGAAATCATTGACCAGGTGTACCGCGGCGAAGCCAAGGTCATCGCGGATGCGATTGCACGACAGCGGCCACGGCAGGTTGGCGGAGATCACCGTGCCATCGGGCAGGGCGTAACCGGCACTGGCGATGGCGCATTCGCGCACGTTGGCGCGGTCGACCGGGAACTGGGCAAGGATGCTGCTCAGGTCCGGATAGTCGGCACAGCGGTACTGGCGATAGGCCAGCAGCTGTAGGGGTGCGCTGGCGCTGCTGCCCGGCTGCACCAGGCCCACGCGGACGTGGGTGCCGCCCACATCGGCGGCCAGCAACGGCGCGGCAGATGTAAGAGTGGTCAGCTTGGCTGTTGTGTTCCGGCTGGCAACCACGCACGTCCCCTGGAAGTTGGCGCGACACCTGGTGGCGTTGCGGCATGCGGAGTGTCATGGCTTCGTGACAACGATGTCAAGGCGCAGTGCAAAAAATTTTCACCCTTCGTGCATCGTGGTTGATGCTTGTATATCAATGATTTTAGTAATTATTTTCGTTTCACATGAAATCCATGGGAGCTTTTGAACTGGATTTTCATGGTTGGTTGAAATTCTGTGAAATTTTTTGGCATAAAAGGGGAGCTGTGGGAGCGGCGTAAGCCGCGAAGCTGGCAGCACTGAAATTGAGGACTTTCAGGCTCCACGGACGGCGGTGGGCATCGGTGAGTCGATGTACAGGGTTGTTGCCGACGGTCGGATCAGTGGCTTCGCGGCTTACGCCGCACCCACAACACCCCGGATCATTCCCACCCGGACGGCAGACCGCACAACGCCACCGCATGCGGTGGCCTTGTGCCTGCATCAAACCGCTGTGTGGATTACTTGGCCGGCTCGAGCTTGATCCAGTCCAGCGTCCACATGTTGGGACGGGTGTCGCCGGTGAAGCGTACGCACAGGTCGCCACGTGTTGCAGGCGCGGTGATGCTGGCGTCCAGCTCGAGGAAGCCATCGGCATTCGGCTCGGCCGGCAGCGGCACCGAGGCCAGCGGCTTGCCTTCGCAGTTGGCCAGGATTTCCATTTCGCCATGGGCAGTGCGCGCCGGTGCAAACTTGCGCGACGGCTCGTCGTGGGCAAGCTGGAAGTTGTACGGAATGCGGCCAGCACGCACCTTGATGCTTGCAATGCCTGACAGGTCCACATCACTCCACAACCAGCACGGGTTGAAGATGTTGACGTTGAACACCTCGCGCTGACCTTCGGCCGGGCCATCGTCTTCCAGGCGCAGCAGCAGCTTGCCGCCATTCGGGCACAGGCCAAGCTGGGTATCTTCGCGGACCAGCAGCGATGCCGCGTCGAGCTTGAAGGTGTTGGCGGTGGCCAGTGGCTTGCCGTCAAAGAACGCAGCGGTCTGCACCTGCACAGGCACCTTCAGCTGCAGCGGCTGTGCGTACAGCGGCGAGCTGGCGGTGACCGGGCTGCCATCCAGCGTGTAATGCACCGGGTAGCCCAGCGGATTGTTCAAGCTCACCTGCACCGCGCCAGTGCGGTGCTCGCCCTTGTCGATCATGTCGACCTGGAACGGCGTCTTCGCATAGGCGATGTCCATTGCCTGGTAGCGCTGCAACTGGCGTGGCAGGCGCTGCAGGAAGTTGCCGAAGTTGCGCTTGTCCTGCGGGCTCCAACCGGTTTCCGCCACGGCAGCCAGGCGCGGGAACAGGTTGTGTTCCAGGTTCTGGTTGTTGCGGGTGTGCTCGTTGAACATATTGGCCTGCAGGCCAAGGATGTGCGAACGCTTGTCGGCAGCCAGCTCGGCAGGCACCGGTTCGAACTCGTAGGCTTTCTGCAGGCTGATGGTGGTCGGTCGGCCCGGCGGCTCGTTCGGCGACTCGGTCTGCAGGTAATCCATGTACATGTGGGTGACCGGCGACATCACCACGTCGTGGCCTTCGCTGGCGGCCTTGAGTCCACCTTCGGTACCGCGCCAGGACATCACCGTTGCTTCCGGCGGCAGGCCACCTTCGAGGATTTCATCCCAGCCGATCAGGCGCTTGTCGTGCTGCTCAAGGAACTTCTCCAGGCGCTTGATGATATGGCTCTGCATTTCCATTTCATTCTTGGCGCCGAGTTCACGCATGCGCTCCTGCACGCGCTTGGAGGCGATCCACTGGTCCTTGACCGCTTCGTCGCCGCCGACATGCACGTACTTGGAGGGGAACATCTGGATTACTTCTTCCAGAACGTTCTCGAGGAACTGGAACGTCGCTTCCTCGGTGTTGAACAGGTTCGGGAACACGCCCCACTGGTTGTCGATGACCAGCTTCTGTTCGGTCGTGCCCAGCTCGGGGTAGGCGACGATGGCGGCGGTGGCGTGGCCGGGAACGTCGATTTCCGGGATCACCTGGATGTGGCGCTCGGCCGCATAGGCGATGATTTCGCGGATCTGTTCCTGCGTGTAATAGCCGCAGTACTGGCGCGGCTCGCCGGTGGTGGTATTGATGCCGGCATCGCCCAGTGGCACGCGGCAGCTGCCGACTTCGGTCAGCTTCGGATAGCGCTTGATCTCCATGCGCCAGCCTTGGTCATCGGTGAGATGCCAGTGGAAGGTGTTGAGCTTGTGCTGCGCCATCGCATCGAGCAGCTTCTTGATCTCGTCCATGCTCTGGAAGTGGCGCGCCGAGTCGAGCATGAAGCCACGCCACGGGAAGCGCGGGGTATCAGTGATGGTGGCGGCGGCGACGTGGCCGGGCGTGTTGCCGGTCAACAGCTGCGCGGCGGTGACCGCGCCGTAGAACAGGCCGACATCATCACCGGCGCTGACATCTATGCCCGTATTGGAAACCTTGAGTGCGTAGCCTTCGGCGGTATTGGTTGCCGAAGGATCGAGACGGAAGCGGATCTGCGCCTTGCTGGCGTTGTCGGCGATGGCCAGGGTCGGGCCACCGTTCTGCTTGAGCAGGGTCACGAATTGCGCGGCGGCGCGGCGTGCTGCCTCGTCGTTGCCGCCGACACGGGCGGAGCTCTTCAACACGAAGTCCTTGCCGCCGTCAGCCTGGTAGCTGGCGGGCAGGGGAACAAGCGAAGGGGCGGAGGTGGTGTCGGCGGCCTGTACCTGCAGGGCGGACATGCCCAGCAATACGCAGCTGCTGAGCCACGGCGCGCGGCTGCGCTTGTGGAAGGACTTCGTCATGGGCGGAGCTCCTGTCTGTGCTTGGGCGGCAGTGTGTAGTGCCGCAGGAATCTTGTGTAGTGCCGAGCCATGCTCGGCAACGCTGTGGCTTTCGGTAGTGCCGAGCCATGCTCGGCATTGCCCCGGCTCCATGTAGTGGGGTGCCCCTGCCCGGCGGGGCGGGGGGCCGGAGGGGGACGGGGGGCGTGGGCGCCGCGACC
>NZ_JBRRDW010000070.1:0-17368 GCF_056759895.1 Stenotrophomonas sp. STEN038 | reverse complement strand
CGGCTGCGTCCTCCGCTCCTCGGGTCTGTCGTGTGGCGCTTTAGCCCGTCAATACCCCGGCCCACCCCGCCCCCCCCCACTACCTGTTGGCCCTGCCCTGTAGGAGCGGCGCGAGCCGCGACACCGATAGATCAACAGCGCAAAGCACCCCTCCCCAGCCTTCCCCTTGCCTGCGGCAAAGGGAGGGGGCGTATAGCCAAGCATGGCTCGGCACTACAGGTGACGCCTTAACGACAACGGGCAGCCATTGGCTGCCCGTGCGGTACGTCTGTAATGCGGAGACGCTTAGTAGCGCAGCAGCGCCGAGCCCCAGGTGAAACCGCCACCGAAGGCTTCCAGCAACAGCAACTGGCCGCGCTCGACACGACCCGAACGGATCGCGGCATCCAGCGCCAGCGGCACCGAGCCGGACGAGGTATTGCCGTGCTTGTCGACGGTCACGATCACCTGATCCATCGGCATTTCCAGGCGCTTGGCCGTGGCTTCGATGATGCGCAGGTTGGCCTGATGCGGGATCAGCCAATCGAGGTCGGACTTGTCCAAGCCGTTGGCCTGCAGGGCTTCATCAACAACCGAGTCCAGCGCCTTGACGGCGTACTTGAACACGTCATTGCCCTTCATGTTGATCTTGCCCGGCTTGTCGAAGCCAACCGACACGCCAACCGGATCCCACAGCAATTCCTTCTTGCTGCCGTCGGCATGCAGATGGGTGCTGAGGATGCCGGTGTCTTCGTCGGCCTTGAGCACGACGGCGCCCGCGCCATCGCCGAACAACACGCAGGTGGTGCGGTCGGTCCAGTCAACGATACGGGTCAGGGTTTCCGCACCGATGACCAAGACGTGCTTGGCATCACCGCTGCGAATGAATTTGTCAGCCACGCTCAGGGCGAAAAGGAAGCCCGAACATGCCGCATTGACGTCAAACGCCGCCGAACCAGCTGCGCCGAGGCGGGCCTGGATCAAGCAAGCGGTAGACGGGAAGATCAGATCCGGCGTGGTGGTACCCACGATGATCATGTCCAGCTGCGAGGCCTCAATGCCGGCAGCTTCCAGCGCACGCACGGCGGCGTGGTAGCCCAGGTCACTGGTGGTCTCGTCGTCGGCAGCGATGTGCCGCTCACGGATACCCGTGCGCGACTCGATCCACTCGTTGGTCGTTTCGACGATCTTGGTCAGATCATCGTTGGTCAACACTTTCTCGGGCAAATAACTACCAGTGCCCGCGATCCTCGAGTAGATCCGCTTGCTCATGCTGTTTCCTATTGCGCGAAGCCGCCCGTAGGCGGCCCCGGAAGAATCGGTGCAACAACCGCCACACTCAGGTGGCGGCAGCCGTCACAAATCAATCTTCTTCGACGACCAGGGTCGACTTGGTCGTGATCACCTTCTTGCCGCGGTAGAAACCGTCAGCAGTGATGTGGTGACGCAGATGCACTTCACCGGTGGTCGGATCGGTGGACAGCTGCTTTGCGCTCAGGGCGTCGTGGGCACGACGCATGCCGCGGCGGGACGGGGTAACACGGGATTTCTGCACAGCCATGGGATTGCTCCAAACTCGGTTTCGTTTGCTTCGTCGTTTAATTGCACAGGACGCCAGCGTCCAGCACTACTCGCTTTCGCCGCAGCCGCCGACGATTACCGGCCGCAATTATTTCTTCAGCGCCGCCAATGCCGCAAAGGGATTGGCCTTGCTCAATTCTTCTTCGGTCGCGGTGAAGTCACATTCGACTGCCTCGCTTCCAGGTGCCAGCGCTACCACCGGCACCGCCAACACCAACTCGTCTTCCACCAGGTCCAGCGGACGCAGGCTGCCGTCTTCGGGCACCAGCATCGCTTCGTATTCCTCTGGAAGCGCAGATTCTTCTTCTTCGTCCTTGATCAAGCCCAAGCGCTGCTTGATCGACACCGGCAGCAGAAAACGCTGCATGGTGCGCTGACAGATCAAGGGCAACTCGGTATCGATGGTCAGGTCGACATACGACACCTGCAAGATGTTGTCTCGATCGAACTCCAGTGAATACGTGCACTGGCCTTCGGTATCGGCAACCAGACCCTGCAAGCGGGTCAATTCGGACAAAGGCACCTGACCGTCAAAGCGCCTGCGCGCTATGACCATCCGCCAAGCATCCAGCAATTCGGGTACGTTCGCGGACATAAGCTGCAGAATGTTAAGGAGTAGCCACGCCGCTGTCAAATCCATAGCGGCGGAAACATTGTCAGACCGGCGGCGGCGCAGCAGACTGGCCGTCCCGAGCTGCGTATTTTTACACATGAAGCCCCTGATTCTCGCCTCCACCTCACGATATCGCGCTGAATTGCTTAACCGGCTCAGGATTCCGTTCAGTTCAGCCGCTCCAGATGTGGACGAAACCCCAAACCCCGGCGAGCCGCCGGCGGCCCTGGCGCAGCGTCTGGCCGCTGCCAAGGCCGAAGCCATTGCAAGCCTGCATCCCGGTAGCTGGGCCATCGGCTCGGATCAGGTGGCCGAGCTGAATGGGCAGCCTTTGGGCAAACCGGGCACCCGCGAGGCCGCCATTGCGCAGCTGACGGCGATGTCCGGCCATGAGGTGCTGTTCCACACGGCGGTCTGCGTGAGCGATGGCATTGCCCAGCATCAGGCCATCGATCTCACCCGGGTCCGCTTCAGGCCCCTGCAGGCCGCTGAGATCGAGCGCTACATCGACGCCGAACAGCCCCTGGACTGCGCCGGCAGCTTCAAATGCGAAGGTCTGGGCATCACCTTGTTCGACGCCATCGAGAACAGCGACCCTACGGCCTTGATTGGCTTGCCGCTGATAAAGACCTCGCAGCTGCTGCGCCAGGCGGGCTATCAGCTGCCCTAGCCTGCGGCTTTGCCGTAGCCCGGGTAAGCGCAGGGCACCCGGGAACCACTACCTACCGGTCGTTCAATCTTTCCGCCAACAGCCCCGGGTGCGCTGCGCTTACCCGGGCTACGGCGTTGTTGCGTGCCGCCCTGGATCGTAAGCGACGCTATTTGACCTCGAACGGCTGCTCGGCCCAGGTCTCGACGCTGCCGTCATTGCCATGCAGGCGCAGGCCCAGCCAATGCGTGCCGGGCTTCAGGCCGGAGATATCCAGCCTTGCATCAAAACCAGTATTCGGATGCTGCGGATCGGTGGATATCTTCCAGAACGGGCGCACGTCATAGGCACGCCCATAGACGGCATCACCCACGCTGCGGCCATCCAGCAGCAGCTCAACCCGCGACAATCCCACGCCATCCTTGAAGGCCCAGCCACGGACTTCCAGCGTGCCACCCATCACCTGACCCGCCAGCGGGGTTTCCACCCATGCCATCGCCGGTGCCACACAGGGCCCCTGCTGCTTCTGGGCGGGCAAGCGGAACAACAGGAAACGCTGAAACCCATGATCGAGTGAGATCACCTTCGGCGGCGGCAACGGCCCCACCAACTCGCAGACCTTGTGGTAACGCTCCAACAGGTCGCGGTAACGCTGGTCGCCTGGCGCCAGCACCAACAACACCGGCGTCGTGCGGCTGCCGTCGCTGATCAACTTCCAAAGCGCCAACTGCGCGGTGCGCCCATGCCGATCATTGAGCTCATGCGGAAGCACCTTGATCGAGGGATCGTTGAGCCGGAAGCCCAACTCCGCACCAACCTTGAAGCTGCCTGCCAGCACCTGGGTATCTTCCGGCATCTGCGAGAGTTCCTCCCGTACGCCCTCGGACAGCTGCTGCCAGCCGGCGAAATTGCGCGGGTAGTACTTGCTGCCCGCCAAC
Organism: Stenotrophomonas sp. STEN038; assembly: GCF_056759895.1. Classification (NCBI taxonomy): domain Bacteria; kingdom Pseudomonadati; phylum Pseudomonadota; class Gammaproteobacteria; order Lysobacterales; family Lysobacteraceae; genus Stenotrophomonas; species Stenotrophomonas sp. STEN038. The sequence goes on along the minus strand of NZ_JBRRDW010000070.1, from coordinate 13,608 downwards.
TGCTCGCGCAAGCCGGGTGATGCGGCAACCAGGTAATAGCTCATCGCAAACAGCAGGCCCAGCGAGGTCAGCCCCCACAACGCGCGCCGCCAAGGACGCGACCAATGATTGAGCAGTGCCGGCACGCAGACCAGCAAAGCGAGGTAGCCCGGCAGCGGCCAATGGAAGCTGATCCGCTCCACATCGGTGAAGAACCCCAATACGAAGATCAGCAAGGTCGAGGTAGCGCCAACCATGGCGAAGTAGCGCCATTGCAGGTGATGGAAGCCACCCTGCACATTGCGCAGCCCCCTGCCCGCCACCACGGCCATCGCCACAAACAACAATGGCGTCACCAACAGCGGCTGGATCACCAGGAACAACAGCCCCTCGGACTGGAACGCCCACGGATGGCGTTCGATCACCTGGAACTTGAGCCCAGCATCCTGGTTGTCCAGATTCCATGCCATCAGGGGCGTCCACGCCGCCAACCCCACCGACAGCGCGATCCACACGCGCGGGTCGCGCAGGACCTTGCGACCTTCCGGCAATAGCACCAGCGCAATGAAGCCAACCGCAATCACGCCAATGAAACGGTAATGACTGAGCGCACCCATCAACAGGCCGCAGGCCAGCAGCAAGGCGCCGCCGGCACCCACGCCACGCAGCAGGCGCGCACCGGCATCCAGACATAGGAGGGCGGCGATCGCCATCGGCACGTCCGGCACCGCCAGGATCCCCAGCGTCGCCGACAACGGCATCAACAAGGCCAGTGAGCCAGCGCGCCAGCCCATGCGCACGCCGAACCAGCGCGTGCAGATACCCGCGACCATCCACGGCAGCGCCGCGCCCATGATCAGGAACGGCATGCGCACGCCCAACCGGTGATCACCGAAGACCTCAACGCCCAGCCGCGTCAGCCACGCCGTCAGCCCGGGCAGGTCCGAATAGGCGGCAGCCAGATGCTGGCCTTCCTGCCAATAGAACGCCTCGTCCACGAACAGCGTCAATTGCGAGGCCAACAGCACCTTGGCCGTGGTGACCAGCACCCACAACACAAGGAACGTCACGTAGGCGCGTTGCTCACCCCTGTTTGGCACGTACACTTCCTTCAGCCCAAGTATCGAGACGACCAAGACAATGGCGCCGCCCGGAATGCTAACCGAAGTCACACTACAGTCCCTATCGGCAGCGCAACAGCAGGTCAATTCCCTATTGCTCGGCAAGGCGCAGGAAGTGCGGATGGCCTTTGTCGCACTGTTGTCCGGCGGACATCTGCTGATCGAGGACCTGCCCGGGCTCGGCAAGACCACCTTGGCCCATGCAATGGCCTCCAGCCTCGGCCTGCAGTTCCAGCGCGTGCAGTTCACCTCCGACCTGCTGCCCGCCGATGTGCTCGGCATCTCGGTCTACGAAGCGCATAGCCGCAGCTTCCAGTTCCATCCCGGCCCGGTGTTCTGCAACCTGTTGCTGGCAGATGAAATCAACCGCGCACCGCCACGCACGCAGAGCGCCCTGCTCGAAGCGATGGCCGAGCAGCAGGTGACACTGGATGGCGTAACCCACCGGCTACCGGATCCTTTCTTCGTGATTGCCACGCAGAACCCGGTGGACATGTCTGGCACCTTCCCACTGCCAGACTCACAGCTGGACCGTTTTCTGTTGCGCCTGACCCTGGGCTATCCCAATGCCGACGCCGAGCGCGCCCTGCTGGCCGGCGAAGACCGCCGCGACCTTATCGCACGGGTTACGCCCTGCCTGTCTGAGCAGGACATCCGCATGCTGCGCGAAGCCGTTGGCCAGGTACACGCCAGTGACGCGTTGATTGACTACGTGCAGGCCTTGATCACCCGCAGCCGCCAGCACCCCGGTGTGCGCGTCGGCCTGTCGCCACGCGCCGGCATCGCCCTGCTGCGCGCGGCCAAGGCGCACGCACTGCTGCTTGGCCGCCAGCATGTGATCCCGGAAGACGTGCAGGCGTTGTTCATCGCTGTTGCCGGGCATCGCCTGGTTGCCGAAGCCGAAGCATCCTCTGGCCCGACACTGGCGCGCACCCTGCTGCACAGCGTGCAGGTGGACTGAAGTGCTGGCAGCACTGCGACAGCGCCTGCAATCCCTGCAATTCCTAGCCCGCCCACGGCAGCCGGAACAACTGCCTATGCAGCTGGATCGGCGCCGCATCTACGTACTGCCAACCGGCTTCGGCCTGTTCCTGGCCGCCTTGCTCGCAGTGATGCTGCTAGGTGCCTTGAACTACAACAACAACCCAGCCTTGCTGTTGGCACTGGTGTTGGGCGCAACCGCGCTGGCCAGTACCGTGCAGGCGCACCTGCAGCTGTCAGGCCTGCGGCTGCAAGCCGTTTCCGCCGACCCGGTGGCTGCTGGCAATCCCATCCGACTACGCCTGGCGCTTGCACGCAGTGACCGCCGCTGGCGCCGTGCCCTGCAGTTGGACTACCCACACGCCAAGACCCACCTCAACCTGGAGCAGGACAGCCACGCCGAAGCCGACCTCTGGCTACCCACCCAACAACGCGGCTGGCTGGATCTGTCACGCATCCGGATCACAAGCACCCAGCCGCTGGGCCTGGTCCGCGCCTGGGCATGGTTCTGGCCGGACACAGCGCTGCTGATCTATCCCGCGCCAGAAACCAATGCACCGCCACTGCCAGACGCAGGCAGCGCCTCCACCCGTACCCGCGTGCATCCGCAAGGTGAGGAACTGCAGCAGATGCGCCCCTACCGCAGCGGCGACTCTCGCCGCAGCATCGCCTGGAAACACTCGGCGCGGCGCGACGAACTGCTGGTACGGGAGTACGAGCGCCCCTACGGCGCAGAGCTGGTATTGGACTGGCAGCAACTGCTTGCCCTGCCCCACGAACGCCGCATCTCGCGCTTGGCGCGCTGGGTGGACGAGGCCGAACGCGAAGGCCGCAGCTATCAACTGCGCCTGCCCGGACAACCTCCGTTCGGTCCGGCCAGCGGCGACAACCATCGCCACCTCTGCCTGCGCGCATTGGCGCTGCTGCCAGACGCATGAAGACACCCGCACCCGCGATAAGCGCCAGCAGCCGCCTCTGGATCAATCTGGTCACGGCCCTCTCGCTGCTGCCCTTGCTGCTGCAATTGCCGAGCGTGCTGGCAGCCCTGTTCGGAATCACCACCTTGCTGGTGGCACTGTGGTCATGGCAGCGTGCCATGCCCTTGTTGCTGCGCCTGCTGCTGATCGGCGTGATGCTGATCTGCATCTACTGGCAGATGGGCGCCAACCCCGGCCGCGACAATGGCTGCGCCCTGCTCGCGGCGATGCTGGCGATCAAATCCAGCGAGCTGCGCACAGTGCGTGATGCGCGCAGCCTGATTGGCTTTAGCCTGTTTGCGCCATTCGCGGCCTTCCTGCTCGACCAAGGGCCAAGCACCCTGTTGATGTCAGCCGCCGCCGTGGTTGCCGCCCTGCTCGCGCTGCAACGCCTGGCTGATGAGGAAGTGGGCATTGCCCACTTGCCACCGCGCGCCCAGCTACGCACGGTTGGCGGGCTGATGTTGTTGGCACTGCCACTGGCCTTGTCGGCATTCTGGTTGGTGCCACGCCTGCCGACGCCACTATGGGGCACACCCGACCGGGCGGTGGGGCGCCCCGGCCTGTCCGACAGCATGCAGCCCGGCGACCTGAGCGAATTGATGGCCGATGACAGCCCGGCGCTGCGGGTGGAGTTCTTCGGCCCGGTACCGGCGCAGGACCAACGCTATTGGCGCGGCCCGGTACTGACGCGCTTCGATGGCCGGCGCTGGTCGCGGGTGCGAAGTCAGCGCTCCGAACAGATGCCCAGCGTGACCAACAGCGCGCTGCGTTGGGACTACCAGATCGACTACGAGCCCACCGACCAGCGCGAACTGGTCGCGCTGGATCTACCCCTGCATGCACCCGCAGGCAGCCGATTGGACGCCGACTACAGCCTGACCTCAGCGCGGCCACTTACCGCGCTGACCCGCTGGCGCATGCAGTCCAGCCCGACTCAAGCGTTCCAAGCCGAACTGCCGGCACGCCTACGGTGGCAAGCCCTGCAACTGCCGGACGGCTTCAACCCGCGCACGCTGGCGCTATCCAGACAATGGCGCAGCGAGGCCGGCAACGATGACGCTGCGCTGGTGCAGCGCAGCCTGGACTGGATCCATCGCGAGTTCGCTTACACCTTGAACACGCCGCTGGCCGGCCGTCACTCCGTCGACGAATTCCTGTTCGACCAGAAGGCCGGCTATTGCGAGCACTTCAGCGCGGCATTCGTGGTGCTGATGCGTGGCGCAGGCGTTCCAGCACGCGTTGTCACCGGTTATGCCGGCGGTGTGCGCAACCGCTTCGGCAACTACTGGGTGGTGCGTCGGCTTGATGCGCATGCCTGGGCCGAAGTCTGGCTGCCGCAGCGCGGCTGGGTGCGGGTTGATCCCACCGCAGCCGTCGCCCCGGAACGCATCTACGACACCTTGGAAGACCGCATCGGCGACAGCAGTACCAGTGGACTGAACCTGTCCGGTCGCTGGAGCAGCCTGCTGCAGTACAGCGACTACCTGCGCCGCGGCTGGAATACCGCCGTGCTGTCCTTCGATGCCCAACGTCAGCAGCGCCTGCTCAGCAGCTTTGGCATCAAACAGTTGAGCCCCTCGCAGCTGGTTGCCCTGTTTGCCGGCTTTGCGGTTCTTGCCCTGGGCTTGATGGCCTGGTTGCTGGCCCGTGGCGAGCGCCAGCGCGACCCGCTGTTGCGCGCCTGGCACCGCCTGGACCGCCGCTACCAGCGCCTCGGACTTGGCCGTGAACCTTTCGAAACCGCCAGCGACTGGGCCAGCCGCGTTGACCAGGCCCGCCCCGGCAGCGACCTGCTGGCGCTCAGCCAGCGTTTCACTCAGGCGCGCTACGCTGGCGCTCGATCGGATGTCGTTTCATTATTGACGGACCTGCACAGGCACCGCCCGAAACCCGGAGTACGAACATGAAGACCCGCATCCTCCTAGTTGCCGCCGCCACTCTGGCGCTGGCTGCCTGTGCCACTGCGCCCAAGCCGCTGCAGGGACAGTTCACCCCCGTTTCACCGCGTGACGCGGTGGCGCAGAAGCAGACCGGCGCGCCGGTACGCTGGGGTGGCCGCATCATCGAAACCATCCCCGGCCAAGGCGAGACCTGCTTCCAGATGCTGGCCCGCCCGCTCAATGCCAGCGGCCGCCCGAGCACCACGTCCAGCGATGCCAGCGATGGCCGCTTCCTGGCCTGCCGCAGCGGCTTCTATGATCCGGCGGTGTTCGAGCCTGGCCGCGACGTGACCTTCATCGGCCGCATCGATGGCTACCAGAGCACCAAGATCGGCGAATACGACTACCCACTGCCCAAGCTTTCCGCTGACGTGGTCTACCTGTGGCCGGTACAGCGCGAAGTTGAAGTAGTGCCCGCCTACCCGTACGGCCCGTGGGGCCCGGGTTGGGGTCCCGGCTGGGGCTGGGGTTACCGCGGTTGGTGGTAACAAACTGAAAACGCCGCCCCAAGGGGCGGCGTTTTCTTTTGCTGTTTTTTTTTGTAGGAGCGGCGTGAGCCGCGAAGCTACATATCCATCAAACACAGCGAAGCTCACCCCTCCCCAACCCTCCCCTTGCCTGCGGCAAAGGGAGGGAGCACGCCCGCCCGCTCCTAATTTTGTAGGAGCGGCCTAAGCCGCGAAGCCACAGATCCCTCCGCCGCAAGCGACATAGCGCAATCAAAAACTGCTGGATCGCGCGAACAGGCTTCGCAGTTGCTTGGTTGCTACCGGCTTCGCGGCTTACGCCGCTCCTACAACAGCAGCTTTCTCACGCGCCGAAATGCCCCAAGGGCGCACCTGCCAACAAATGCAGGTGGATGTGGAACACGGTCTGCCCGGCATCTTCGCGGCAGTTCATGACGATGCGGTAGCCGTTCTCGGCGAAGCCTTCCTGGCGTGCGTACGCCGCAGCCGCCAACGCCAGCTTTCCGATCAGATGCGCCTGCGTCGGCTGCAGATCATCCAGGGTCGGGATGACCTCGTTCTTTGGAATGAAAAGCACATGCACCGGCGCCTGCGGGGCGATGTCCTTGAAGCCCAGCACTTCATCGTCTTCGTAGACGATGGCGGCGGGAATTTCGCGGCGGATGATCTTGCCGAAAATGGTGTCGGTCATGTGGGGGCTCGCTGCAGTAAACGACCTACAGCTTACAGCCCCGGCGCGGCTTATTCGCCGACTTCGCTGCGGCTGCCAAACGCATGCGACAAGGTGCCGCGATCCACGTATTCCAGCTCTCCACCCAAGGGCAGGCCCTGCGCAAGACGGCTGGGCCGCACCTTGTTGCGGCGTGCCAGCTGCGCCAGGTAATGCGCGGTGGCCTCACCTTCAACAGTGGAGTTGGTGGCGATGATCAGCTCGGTGACCTCACCCTGTGCCAAACGCGTTTCCAGCTGATCCAGGCCCAGCTCACGCGGGCCGATGCCATCCAGCGGCGACAAGCGCCCCTGCAGCACGTAATACACACCGCGGTAGCTGGTTGCATGCTCGATCGCCAGCCTATCGGCCGGTGACTCGATCACGCACAGCATCTGCCGCTCGCGGCTGCTGCTGGCGCAGACAGGGCACAACTCGGTTTCGCTGAAATCGCGGCACTGCTTGCAGTGACCGATCTTCTCGATGGCCTCGGCCAGCACTTCCGACAGGCGCTGGCCGCCGTCACGGGCACGCTCAAGCACGTGGTAGGCCATGCGCTGGGCCGTCTTCTGGCCAACGCCGGGCAGCACGCGGAAGGCTTCGATCAGTTGTTCCAGCAGCGGCAGGCTCATCGCAACGGTCTCATCACAGCAGCGTATCGCTAAAACAAGCGCGCGAAGCCCGGAGGCTTCGCGGCGCGGGGACGTGCATGCGCCGGACCAGCCGGCGCGGGCCACATCAGAACGGCAGCTTCATGCCCGGCGGCAGCTTCATGCCAGCCGTGGCCGAGCCCATGCGGCTCTGCGACTCGGCGTCGATCTTGTTGGCGGCATCGTTGAACGCGGCTGCGATCAGGTCTTCAGCCATTTCCGGATCGCTCAGCACCGACGGATCGATGCGCACCTTGCGGCACTCCTTGGTGCCACTCAGGGTCACGCTGACCATGCCGCCGCCAGCGCTGCCGGTGACTTCCAACTTGGCGATTTCTTCTTGGGCCTTCTGCAGGTTTTCCTGCATTTTCTGGGCCTGCTGCATCATTTGGGCGATATTGCCGCGCATGGTTCGTTACTCTTTGAAAGGACGGATGGAATCGGCCACGACCCGTGCACCCTGCTGTATCAGCTGCTGCACCTGGGGGTCGGCCATGAACACGGCTTCGGCCGCGGATTGCTGTTCACCGCGCTGACGATCTGCGCGCTGGTGCAAGGTCTCAGCCTGGGCGTTGCCAGTCTCAATGAGTATCTTGGGCGTGCTACCCAAGGCCTGTGACAGCGCCTGCGCCAAGGCATTCAAGGCGCGCTCAGACTGCAGGTATTCAAAGCCCGGCAACAAGGCCAGCCGCAGCACGCCGTGCTGGAAGCTGACGAAGGCGGCATTGGCGGCCAACTCGCGCGACGGGCCGCTCAGGCCGCTGTCGTCGATCAGGTCCAGCCACTGCTCGGCCGTGTTCAAGCTGCGCCCACCCTGCGACGGTGCCGGGGCAACTGGTTCAGCGGGTGCTGCAGGCTCGATGGCGATACCGGTCGGACGCACCGGCTCGGCCTGCTGAACCGGCTGCGGCGCGGCGACAGGTGCCGGTTTTGGCATTTCAACGGGCACGTCAATGGCTTCGGGCGCTTCCGGCATGGCCATTTCGGCCGCCATCGCCTCATCACGCGCATTCGCTTCAGCCGCCTCAACCGCCCATGGTGGCAGATCTTCGTCGGCGGCTGCGGGCTTGGCAGCTTGCACCGGGGCCGGCGCTGCTACCGGAGCTTGCACGGGCTCAGGCGCGGGCGCTGCGGGTTCCGGCACAGGCGCAGTTTGCTGTGGCGCGGCCGCTGCTGGTTCGGGTACCGGCTCGAGCTTGGGTTCTGACACAGGCGCAACCGGTGCAACTACAGCCTGCACTTCAACCGGCTTGGCGGTTTGCGCCGACGCGGCGGCAGCGGCAGGTGCGGCTTGCGTGTTGCCACCCACGCCCGCGCCAGTTCCGGATGCAGTGCCTTCCGGCGTCGCCGGTACTGCGCCTGCCGGGCGGAACGCCAGCATGCGCAGCACGGTCATTTCAAAGCCAGCACGCGGACTGGGAGCCAAGTGCAGGTCGCGACGGCCGCCGAGGGCCATCTGGTACCAGAGCTGCACCACTTCCGGGCGCAGGCGCTGGGCAAAGGCCACCGCGTCGACGCCGTCACCCGACACCGACGTGCCCGGCACCAGCTGCTGCACCTGGATGCGATGCAGGCCTTCGGCCAGGGCGTCCAGCACCCCGCTCCAGTCCGGCGAGAACTCGGCCAGCCCGGCAACCACCTGCAGCAGGCGGGCACCTTCGCCATCGGCCAGGGCATCGAGCATGGCGCTGACCTGCGTGCGATCGACCGTGCCCAGCATGGTGCGCACCACGTCGTCGCGCAGCGCACCGCCGGCATAGGCGATGGACTGATCCAGCAGCGACAGGCCGTCACGCAGCGAGCCATCGGCCGCGCGCGCCAGCTGCACCAACGCACTGTCGTCGAACTCGATCTGCTCGGCGGTCATGATCCGCGACATCTGGCCGTGGATCTGCTCCTCGTCCAAGCGCTTCAGGTTGAACTGCAGGCAGCGGCTGAGCACCGTGACCGGCAGCTTCTGCGGATCGGTGGTGGCCAGCAGGAACTTCACATGCTCCGGCGGCTCCTCCAGCGTCTTCAGCAGCGCATTGAACGCCGCCTTGGAGAGCATGTGCACTTCGTCGATCAAGTAGACCTTGTACTGCCCACGCGAGGGCATGTACTGGGCGTTCTCGATCACCTCACGCACATCGTCCACGCCGGTATTGGACGCGGCATCGATTTCCAGCAGGTCGATATAGCGGCCGGCATCGATGTCCAGGCAGGCCCGGCACTGACCGCAGGGGTCGGCACTGGTGCCGTTCTCGCAGTTCAGCGACTTGGCGAAGATGCGGGCAATGGTGGTCTTGCCGACACCCCGGGTGCCGGTGAACAGAAAGGCGTGGTGGACGCGGCCACTGTCGAGCGCATTGCTGAGCGCGCGGACCACGTGTTCCTGGCCCACCAACTCGGCAAAACGCTTCGGACGCCACTTGCGGGCAAGGACGAGATAGGACATCAGGCAACCGTCTTCATCTGAAGCCCCATTGTGCCATGGCCGACCCATCCGCCAGCACCCGCTCATGGGGTGCTTGTGAACAGCCGCCAGTCCCTATAGAATCCACGTCCCTGCCGAGGCATTAGCGCGGCAGGATCCGGAGAGGTGTCCGAGTGGTTGAAGGAGCACGCCTGGAAAGTGTGTAAGCGTCTAAACCGCGCTTCGGGGGTTCGAATCCCCCTCTCTCCGCCAGATTAAAGAATAAGCCCCTGATTTCAGGGGCTTTTTTCGTTTCATGGATTTCTTACCCACCTATTTACCCATGCGCACAGAATGCCGCAACACCGGTATTGAGATGGCCACCAGTGTGATCTAACGACGTGCTGCGCGAAGTACCTTCATTTCGATTTGCATTGAGTTCGACCATACGAACAGCCTGCTGCTTTCGAAGTGCTTCGGTTCGAACCAACCTTGGCTCACCACGACAGAGGTTGCGCACCTGCCGTTCGGTGATGTCATGCGTCCAGCCAATCCACTTCGCCGCGAGCGTGCCAGTTCGCCAGGCTTCGCGCACAGAAGCATCGCGCAAGCGATTCACCCAAGCAGTGGCCGGCGGGAACCGAAGCTCATTGCCCCCCATCGACCCGCATAGCTTCCTAGCGGCATCCTCACCGATAACGCCCGCGATACGGTCAAACGACGTGCCAGCAGCAACAGCTGGCACGTACTGAAGGCCAAACCGCCGCACTGGGTCGAAGACTGCACCAGCCAATAGAAAGGTCGCATCGCGGCCAATGACGCCGAAAAGCTCACGGTAGAGTTGCGGGAGTAGCCAATCTGCATCAGTCATTTGTCACCCGCCCGTCTAGACGTTTGGTGCCGTCAAGCCGCCACGTTCCGTCCAGAAGAAGCCGTTCGGGCATAACGGTAATTTCGTTCCCGATAAGCGTAACAGCGCCGAAAAAGGTAGCCGCGCGACTGTTCACGGTGACATCGACTGCCGCCATGTGTGACCGCAGGTTTTTCGATGACTCTACAACCGCCAGCATCTTCAGAATCTGCGCCTGCGTCGCTGGCGTCTGTTCAATCCCGAACGAAACCCGGAACGTGAACGGCTCACGCTGCGGTGTTTCCTGGAACCATTCGATGATCTCGACTTCCAGACCGAGCGCGGCGATAGCGCGGCGAACCGCGCCAATCGTTCCCTTCCGGCGGTGGATAGAATACGACGCCGCAATCGACGCGCGCTTCTGTGCTTCCGTCCATTCGGTGTCCCATTCGTCAACGCTGAACGCCCACGCCAGCCACGGAAGCAAATCGACAGGACATTCCTGCGGCGACCACAGGGTTCGCGCCGGAACCGGCACGACAGATACGCGCGCGATGGTGGTTGCCATCGCGCGTTCGGCGTTGGTTGCGCTAGGCGGAAGCAGCGTCACCGCAAGCGCCCCAGAAAACCGTTATCCAACCCACCAGGCATCCGCGTGGCGTTCTTCAGCGCCTTTCGTTTGGCGGCAGCTGCGGATAGCTTGCGGGATTGTATGGACACAGCGCCCAGAGCATCCCGAAGCGGCGCAATGGCAGCTTCTGCGAGCAATTGAAGCTGATTCACCAGCGTGGCGATTTCATCTACCGACTTTTCCGGGAACGCGCGCTGGCATTTGAGGACTGCGCGTGCAGGCGTGAACGCCCAAGGCTTCTTCCCGATACCGATCACCATTGCCCGAAGCCTGTTGCGCGGCTGCAACTGGGCGACGACTACGTGGTTCAAAGCGTCCATGCACGGACCTCCTGAGCAACCTGGAAGGCAATCAATGCGATCAACTGGATCATCGGCCGCTCTCCGCGTCATGGGCGTCGAATCGCCAACCGCTCACCCAACTATTTCGCGCCCTGTTGTGCTCTTCCTGGTCCAGACGACGCGACGGGGCAAGAATCACTGCCTGGATTCGCGCATCGACATGCGCAAGAACGCGCTGAACCTCGCCTGGTTCTAGCTCAGGCCACGCCTTACCGATACGGCGCACCAGTTCGTCGCGGCTCTCCGGCGTCGGCTTAATCATCGGGTTACCGAGAATCCGGCACTGGACAGCGATGCGCCAACCATCGTCATCGTCGGCCACGCGGCTGAAGTTGGAACCGGCAATTTCTGCGTGCGCCCACGCCGCAATGCCGCGCTGATCCGGAGCAGCGACCTCGATCACGTCTTCAACGAACGCATCGCGGGCCGCCCGAAGCCTCTGGCGAAAGGTGCGAGGGGTGTTGCCACCCCCGGCAGTATTCGCACTCGGTTGAACCGGGGCCAGGCGCAAATGGGTTGCAGCGGTCATGCGACCACCTTGAAGAACTTTGCCGGGTCCGGCACTAGTGCGGCGGCACCAGCGAAAACGGCCAATTGGAGTTCACCATCACGGCTACTGCGGTCAGCGACGATGCGGACATCACGATCCAGAATTACAGCCGCATGACCGAACGCACCAACATACGTCCCTGCACCGGCATCACACAACTCAGCAGCTACACCGGCAACACGCAGCACGCCATCAGCACCCACAACCGCCCCAGCAGCAGCCGTACCAGCAATCGCGCGCAGATCACCGAACCGAAGGCCAGCAGCGGCAGCTGCGGCCAGGGTGAAGGACGGCAACGACGCGTTAGCCAAGGTTGCGAAAAGCGCCATGTCAGCAATTCGACCGACACCGGTCAGGATGGCAGCCGTCAAAAGTTCATCGAGCGTGCCATCGTGCAGCCGGGCGCGGTAATCGTCGCGCGGGATGCGCAGCGCAGCGCCGAAGCTCGGCGTTGACGATTCGTCGGCCCAATCAACGGATGCCGATTTGACTGGCAGCGTGATCGCTACCACGGCATCAGCTCCGTCCTGGACAACCGCCATTGGCAGCGGCTGCACGACGGACAGGCCATGCACCTCGCGGGCGAAAACCGGAACATCCACACCCGTACCGATCCGACGCGGACGCTGCGGTTCTTCCCGAACCAGCAAGTTCGCACCAGCACCAGCGCAGCGGCTGTGAGCGCGGGCGATGGTCAGCGGGTCCAGCTCGAAATCAACGACGGACGGTCGGCCCTTCGGGGAGGAACGAAGATGACCACTCGCGTCGAACAACGACGCAATGTCCGGCGACAGCGGCGCAGTCAGGCTGAGTTCGGTGCTGCGCACCGTTGAAGTCGGGATCGCCAGGCGAACGTCGCCAGCTGCGTCGAATCGGTGGTCATGTGTGGCCGCGTTGCGGGCACTTTCAAAAAGCTTTTTAAGGTCGAACATGGGTTGCGGAACTCGGGTTGCTCACAGAACGGAGCGGTGAGAGAAGGATCGTCGTCAACCCCCATCCCTCCCCACTTGCGGAATTTCCGCCCTAGCCCTGAAGCCGCAATCCACCCACCCAAAAGCGCACCAAATCGGCACGCCTTTTATACTAAAAATCGATCTAATAGCTTAATTAAAAGCCATATTGTTGCACTGAATAAACATAAAACTGATTTCGAAGCCCCACCCAGATTTGATTTATCGCGGTGTCAGCGACCCCGCAGGCCGTACCCCCTTGGATGGGACCCGCGATTTTTGAGTGCCTACCAAGCGCTCCGCACGGAAGGCGATCTGACTTGCCGAGCTCAGAACTATTGTTCGACGCAATGACGAATCCTTAAATCTCAACTCAGAGCACCAGTAAACGTCGATTAGAAAAAAACCGAGGCGAGCTGCACTATCCCGCGCGAATCCTTCAAAATATCCACCCTGCCGTCATCCAGGCATTTTTTAACAAACTTCCGATAAGCCCAGTGATTAGGAAGCAAAATAACTGCATCGCTCAACTTGAAAGAAAAATCGCCTGGAACCCGCCACTCCCTTTCATGGGTCCAGTCGATAATTGAATCCTTATCACTCAGGTTAAAGTTGACAATTCGCCACCACTGATCGGCGGGAAGATAATCTTTTGCGCTTGCCGTTTTGTCATAAATTGCCGGGCGACCACCTTTATCAAAAATTGTGGACTTGTGAAATTGCAATCCAAATCCTTGGTATCGAACCTTTGCTTTTGGATTACTCTCTCTATACTTCTGTTCCGTATAAATGTTCTGTGCCAGCGAATAGACCGGAGCCTCTTGGAAGCAAACCGCCGGCCTAGTACCCACTATTAAGCCTGATGCAGTCGTACTGCCATTCAACTTTCCGTCACAAAGAATTTTATATAGAACACTGAGTCCATCAGAAACATCAGTGCTTCGCGTCAAATGGACTGGAGTTCCCAGGATTTAGTGGACACCTGACCGAGGGTGGCGATGCGCTGCCTCGAACTCGTCAGGACTGACCCCGCCTAGATGGCTGTGGCGGCGTGTTGGATTGTA
>NZ_JBRRDW010000069.1:0-19062 GCF_056759895.1 Stenotrophomonas sp. STEN038 | reverse complement strand
CCCGAGGGGTGCGCTGCCGCTAATCCGAAACCCGCTTGATTGCCGCTTCCGGGGTCCTCCCGGGCTGCACGCGTAGCCCGTGCTCCGACAGCGGCGCGCCACTACGTTGCTGCCACTTGCACGCCCCGGCGTGTAGGATCAGCCCCATGGCAGGCGCACTCTCCCGCATTGATCGCATTCCCCGACTCAGCCGTCTCGGCTGGTTGATGGGCTTGTACGCGGAAAACCACGATCATTTGATGCGCCTGTTCGCACCGGATCGCCTGCAAGTTGGCAGCCACCTCTCCAGCATCGGTGACGGTCTGGACCTGCGCCTGGACGTGATCGAATGCCACCGTTACACGGTGGAACTGCGGATGACCTACGACCTGTGTGATCCGGTCACCGGTGAGCCAGATCCATCGGCATTCGTGCGGCTGTACCGCGACGCGCGTCAGGCCGAGACCACGCATTGCTACGTGGGCCGACGCTGGCAAGACGTGATGGGCATGTATCCGCCGCCGGAAGCGCTGATCAGCCACCGCATGCGCATGAATACCTTTCTTGGGAAATGGCTGGAGTATCTGGCCGAACGCGGCCACAGCGTGGCCACCTTGCACCGTGTCGATGAAACCGTCGTGCCAATCCGGCGCATGGATGTAATGCCCGGCTGAGACGCAAGCTGTTCATCGGTCATACTGCACGCCCCCTTGGTTCCGGTTGTCGCTATGCCGTATACCCCGATTATGGCCACGCTTGGCTATGTACTGTCTGCCGATGGCAGCAAGGCCCTGATGATCCATCGCAACACCCGGCCCGGTGACATGCACCTGGGCAAGTACAACGGGTTGGGCGGCAAGATGGAGGCCGATGAGGACATCCTCGCCTGCATGCATCGTGAGATCCGCGAAGAAGCGGGCATTGAATGCGGCACGACCCGCCTGCGCGGCAGCATCAGTTGGCCGGGTTTCGGCAAGAACGGCGAGGACTGGTTCGCCTTCATCTTCGTCATCGATGACTACACCGGCACGCCGATGGAAGTTAACCGTGAAGGCACGCTGGAATGGGTTGCGGTGGACCAGTTGGAATCGCTGCCCTTGTGGGAGGGCGATCGCCACTTCCTGCCACTGGTGTTCGATGAAGATCCGCGTCCGTTCCACGGGGTGATGCCGTACCGGGATGGGCGTATGCAGTCCTGGAGTTACACGCGGTTGTAATGGCTTGCTGGAGTGGTGCCTTGTGACCCACTCCGGCCATCAACACCGTTTTTGAGGCCGATGGAGCGATTTGGGTGCGAACGTGCTCGCTTGCAACGGTGGCGCATCGCATACCGGGGAAGCTGGCCACGCGCGGGTACTGTCCACTGTTCAGGTGCTCGCGGTACCCTGTTGCGGTCCATGCACCGTGAGTTCCCATGAAACGCCATTTCTCGATGCTCCGTGAGTTCCAGCTCGCGGATTGGTTCACCCTCGGCAACGCGTTCTGCGGCACCGGCGCGGTGTTCGCGGCGATGCGCTTCCTGCAGGACGGCGAGCGCGGTTTCCTGATGTTCGGCATGGCCTTGATCCCGCTGGCGTTTATTTTTGATGCGTTGGATGGCCGGGTTGCGCGCTGGCGCCAGTCCTCGTCCACGTTGGGGCGGGAGCTGGATTCGCTGGCCGATGTCATTTCCTTCGGCGTGGCGCCGGCTGCGCTGGCCTATGCCTGCGGTATGCAAGGCGCTTGGGACTGGTTGATCCTGAGCTACTTCGTCTGCTGCGGCGTCAGTCGCTTGGCCCGCTACAACGTGACCGCCGTGGAAATCGCCGGCGAGTCGGACAAGGTGCCGTATTTCGAAGGCACGCCGATTCCGACCAGCCTGGCTTTGGTCATCGTGTTGGCCTTGGCGGCCCACTTCAATGCGATTGGCCCGGCGTTGTGGGGTGGCAGCTGGCAGCTGGGGCCGTGGCAGCTGCATCCGCTGGTGCTGCTGTTTGCATTGTCCGGCTCGTTGATGATCAGCAAGACACTGCGGATTCCCAAGCCCTGACGCCGATGGGCCGATCGCATTGCTATCATCACCGGGCATCCCGGGAGTAAGGCAATGGCGGCGGCAGGCAACAACGACAACGCGGATTTCGAGGCCAGCATGCGCGGCGCCTGGGAGGCATGGTCACAGGCCATGCAAGGCCAGGGTGCTGCTGCGGGTGGCGATTTCCCATGGGCTGAGAGCATCGCCCAATGGACCCGTCTGGTCAGTACCGATACGCCCCCGGAAGTACAGGCGCTGGGCGCCCGTTTCCAGCACCAGGCCGGTGACTGGCTGGGCATGATGCAGCAGGTGGCCGCACGCTTTGCCGGCCGTGATACCTCGGCCGCGGAAGTCGCCGGTGCCTGGCGTGAAGCCGTGCAGGCAGGGCAGGGCGAGGATCTGCTGCAGTGGATGCTGGGTGCTGCACGCGGTGGCAATGCCCTGAACGATCAACCCTGGCTGCGCGAGTTCGCCAAGGCTGCGCAAAGTGGTTTCGGCGGCGGCGATTGGTTGAATGCGCCGGCATTTGGTCCAGCCCGCGAGCATCAGGCACGTTGGCAGGCCTTGCTCAAGGTCCAGCAGGACTACCAGGCGCGCGCGGAAGCCTATGTGGACACGATCCGCAGCGTCCTGGACGATGCCTTCAAACGCTTCGAGTCCAAGCTGGCCGAGCACGAAGTGCCCGGTAGCCAGTTGACCAGTGCGCGGGCGATGTTCGACCTGTGGATTGATGCCGCCGAAGAGGCGTATGCCAAAGTCGCGCTATCCGAGGATTTCCAGCGTATCTATGGCGAGTTGGCCAACGCCCAGATGCGTCTGCGTGCAGCGTCGCAGAGTGAGCTGGAGCGCGCCTGTGATGCCATGGGCGTGCCAACCCGGACTGAAATGGATGCCGCGCACCGGCGGATTGCCGAACTGGAGCGTCATGTGCGCCGTTTGATAGCGGCGACCCAGCAGGCCAGTGCGCCTGCGGGCAAGTCGGCAAAGCCCTCGGCAGGCAAACCAGCCACCAAGCCAGCGAAGCCTGTGTCACCGCAGGTGGCGCCAAAACCGGCGAAGAAAGCCGGCAAGAAGGCTGTGAAGAAGGTCGCGAAGAAGACCGCAGTGAAGAAGACCGCTGCGAAGAAGCCTGTTGCCAAGAAGCCTGTGATCAAGAGATCAGCTGTTGCAGGCAGGCCGAAGCCCGCGCCGGCCCGTCGCAGGAGCGCCAAATGAAGGGCCCGCTTGGCTTCGGCAATGACGATCTGTTGCAGGAAACCCTGCAGTGGCAGCGCAAACTGGTCGATGGCTTGAAGCTGCTGCCCGGCGTTGAAGACGTGGACTACGGCGTCACCGAGCGCCAGGAAGTGTGGAGCGACGGCAAGGTCAAGTTGTATCGCTTCGTCAGTGACCAGGCCGATACCAGCAAGCCGCCGCTGTTGATCGTGTACGCATTGGTCAACCGGCCTTATATGGTCGACCTGCAGGACGGCCGTTCGTTGGTACAGAAGCTGCTTGCGCTGGGCCAGGACGTGTATGTGCTGGACTGGGGCTACCCGGATCGTTCCGAGCGCTTTCTTACCCTGGAAGACTACCTGTTGCGCTACATCGACGGTGCGGTGGATCACCTGCGCGTACAACGCGATGGCGCCCCGGTGAACCTGCTCGGCATCTGCCAGGGCGGCGTATTCGCGTTGTGTTACAGCGCGCTGCGCCCGCACAAGGTTCAGAACCTGATCAGCATGGTGACGCCGGTCGACTTCCACACTGCCGACAACATGCTCTCGCATTGGGCCCGGCATGTGGATGTTGACCTGTTCGTCGATACCCTCGGCAACATCCCGGCCGACCTGATGAACGCCAGTTACCTGATGCTCAAGCCGTTCCGCTTGAACGTGCAGAAGTACGTGGGCCTGATGGATATCCTCGACGACAAACAAGCCCTGGAAGACTTCCTGCGGATGGAAAAGTGGATCTTCGATTCTCCGGATCTGGCGGGCGAGACTTTCCGCCAGTTCGTCAAACAGTTCTATCAAGCCAATGGCCTGATGAACGGCAGCATCCGCATCGGTGACGAAGCGGTGGATCTGGCGCAGGTGCAGATGCCTATCCTGAACATCTATGCCGAGCAGGATCATCTGGTGCCGCCCGCTGCATCCAAGGCGATGCAGGCGCAGGTTGGCAGCACCGATTACACCGAGCTGGGTTTCCGCGGCGGCCACATCGGTATCTATGTATCCGGGCGCGCCCAGCGTGAAGTGCCTGGTGCCATCAATGACTGGTTGAGTAAACGCGCATGAAGCTGATCTGCAATTTTCTGCTCGCCGCAAGCTTGGCGCTGACCGCCTTACCGGCAAGTGCTGCCCCTAGCGCGGCCACCCAGCGTGAGATCAGTGGCTTGATGCAGGCACTGGAAACCTCCGGCTGCCGTTTCCAGCGCAATGGCACCTGGTACGACGCAGTGGCTGCCCGCGGCCATCTGCAGCGCAAATACGATTACCTGCTCAAGCGCGACATGGTCGATAGCAGCGAGCAGTTCATCGAGCGCGCCGCCAGCCGCAGCAGCATGAGCGGCAAGGCGTACAAGGTGTCCTGCAGCGGCGCGCAAGAGCAGGATGCCTCAGCGTGGTTCCTGCAGCAGCTGCGTCAACTGCGTACGCCGGCACGCTGATGTCCGTGCTGGCCGCCAGATCAGCAGTACAGGCCTGAGTCTCATGCGGCTCGACATGGCGCCGATGTGGTTGCGCATTCTGGGTGGGGTCTGGACCTCGCCCAATACCTTGATCGGGTTGATCGCTGGTTCGCTGGGGAGCCTTGCTGGCGCACGTCTGTACTGGAGCCGCAGGGAAAACGCACTGGTGTTTCGACGTTGGCCGTGGGGGCCGGGTGGGGCGATCACCTTTGGCATGGTGATCCTGCACACCGGCGATGACCTCGATGGTCTGTGCCTGACCTATGAGCATCGCGCTGGCCGCTGCGAACACCCGCGCGTGCGCCTGGGTGATCACGAGCGTGCGCATGTTTTCCAATACCTGGTGCTGGGTCCGCTGTTCCTGCCGGTCTACCTGCTGTGCGGCGGTGTGAGCGTGCGTAATCCGTTCGAGCGTGCGGCGGATTACTACGCCATGCATGGTCGTGGTTGGTGGCCTGGCCGCCCCTGAAAGTGCGGTCATTGAAGCTGGTGCGCTGAGCGCTGACATCAAACGACAACCTTTTATGTACATCTCTGTAACGTGACCCCACGTATCGTTGCACCTGTTACAGATCCAACAGGAGCACGAACCACCATGGCAGTTGTTCTTTATATAGGTGGCAGCAAGGATGGCGATAAGGGTGTGTTGCCGTACGGCTTCAGCAAGACCCGCGCAGATACCGAGCATGGCCCGGAAATTTACGTAGAACGGACGATGAACGTCTCCGGCAGGGGCTCGATGCGGGTCATGGTGCTGGAAGACCTGCGTGACGACATCGCCAGCCAACGGCTGTATCAGCATCTGGCCTGAAAGTTCAGGCACGCGCGCCGGGCGGCAGGTCCGGCGCGTGCTGTCAACGGCTTTCGCCCGGGCGCGCGCATTGCCAGAATGGCAGCTTCCGTCACCGTGGCTACCGCACCGGCAATGCAAGACATCAAGCTCGCGCAGCAGATCGCGCAGACAATCGCCGACGAGATCGGCGCACAAGCCACTCAAGCCAAGGCAGCCATCGCGCTGTTGGATGAAGGTGCCAGCGTTCCGTTCATCGCCCGCTACCGCAAGGAAGTGACCGGTGGCTTGGACGACACCCAGCTGCGTAATCTCGAAAACCGCCTGACCTATCTGCGCGAACTCGAAGATCGCCGCCGTGCGGTGCTGTCCAGCATCGACGAGCAGGGCAAGCTCAGCGATGCATTGAGTGAGCAGATCATGGGCGCCGACACCAAGTCGCGGCTGGAAGATCTGTATCTGCCCTATAAGCAGAAGCGTCGTACGCGTGCGCAGATTGCCCGCGAGGCAGGTCTGGAGCCACTGGCCGACGGCCTGCTCGGCGATCCAATGCTGGATCCGCAGACGCATGCCGCGGGCTTCATCGACGCCGAGAAGGGCGTCGCTGATACCAAGGCCGCGCTGGAAGGTGCGCGCGCCATCTTGATGGAGCGCTGGGGTGAAGACGCTGCGCTGGTTGGCGAATTGCGCAACTGGCTGGCTGGCAACGGCATCATCCGTGCCCGCGTTGCCGAGGGCAAGGAGGCCGAAGGCGCCAAGTACCGCGATTACTTCGACCATGCCGAAGCATTGGCGAAGATTCCTTCGCATCGCCTGCTGGCCTTGTTCCGTGCGCGCCGCGAAGAGTTCATCTTCCTCGAGTTGGACCCGGGCAGCGACGCCGAGGCAGGTCACCAGTATGCGGAAGGTCGGGTCGCGCTCAACGCAGGCATCGCCAACAAGGAGCGCCCGGCCGATCGCTGGCTGTTGGACGCCTGCCGCCTGACCTGGCGCGCCAAACTGCATATGCACCTGCTGCTGGATCTGTTCAACCAGGCCCGCGAAAAAGCCGAGGCTGAGGCGATTGCGGTGTTCGGCGACAACCTGAAGGATCTGATGCTGGCAGCGCCGGCCGGTCCCAGGGCGGTGCTTGGGCTGGATCCGGGCATCCGCACCGGCTGCAAGATCGCCGTCGTCGACGCCACTGGCAAACTGCTGGCTACCGATACGGTCTACCCGCATGAGCCGCGCCGGCAGTGGGAGCAGTCGCTGCAGACGATCAAGCAGCTGTGCATCAAGCACAACGTGGAGTTGATCGCGATCGGCAATGGTACGGCCAGTCGCGAAACCGACAAGCTGGCAGGCGAGGCGATCGCCGCTTGCGCCAATCCCAAACTGCAGAAGGTGGTGGTCAGCGAGGCCGGTGCTTCGGTGTATTCGGCGTCCGAGTTTGCCGCCAAGGAATTCCCGGACCTGGATGTGTCGCTGCGTGGTGCAGTATCGATTGCGCGCCGTCTGCAGGACCCATTGGCTGAGCTGGTCAAGATCGAACCCAAGGCCATTGGCGTAGGCCAGTACCAGCACGACGTCGACCAGTTCCGTCTGGCCAAGGCACTGGACGCCCGTGTCGAGGACTGCGTCAATGCCGTCGGCGTATTCGTCAACACCGCCTCGGCCGCATTGCTGACCCGCGTGTCTGGCTTGTCATCGACGGTTGCCGAGAACATCGTCCGTCACCGAGACGAGAACGGCCCGTTCAAGCGCCGCAAGGATCTGCTGAAAGTGCCGCGCCTCGGCGACAAGACCTTTGAACAATGCGCGGGCTTCCTGCGAATTGCCGACGGCGACGAGCCGCTGGATGCCTCCGCCGTTCACCCGGAAGCGTACCCGGTGGTGCAGCGCATCGTTGCGGCCGCCGCGCGACCGATCAAGACGCTGCTGGGTGACGGCAGTTACCTGCGCAGCTTGAAGGCCGAGCAGTTCACCGACGATAAGTTCGGCGTGCCGACCGTGCGCGACATCCTCAAGGAAATGGAGAAGCCAGGTCGCGATCCGCGCCCCGAGTTCAAGGCGGCGCGTTTTGCCGAGGGCATCGAGGACATCAAGGACCTGCGCGAAGGCATGATCCTGGAAGGCGTGGTCAGCAACGTTGCGGCATTCGGCGCATTCGTCGATATCGGCGTGCACCAGGATGGCCTGATCCATATCTCCGCCTTGTCCGACACCTTCGTCAAAGACCCGCGCGATGTGGTCAAGGCCGGCGACATCGTCAAGGTCAAAGTGCTGGAGGTGGACGTGCCGCGCAAGCGCATCGCATTGACCCGGCGCCTGGAAGATACGCCCGCCCCGGCCAAAAAGCCCGAGCGCGACGAGCGTGGTGCAGGGCAGGGGCGTGCTGCTGGCGGCGGGCGCGACCGGGATCAGCGCGGTCAGCGTAATTCCGGCAATGGCGGTGGCCGATCGGCAGTGTCTACGGCGCCGGCCAACAACGCGCTGGCCGATGCATTCGCAAGGGCCAAACGCGGCAGCTGAGTCAGCTGCCGCAGAATCGCATCACTCTTGTAGGAGCGGCGTAAGCCGCGAAGCTTGTAACGCGGGAGTTCCGGGCATCAGTGCCGATTGATGATCTATCTGCTTCGCGGCTTACGCCGCTCCTACAAAGCTGGAATCTCAAGCCGGAGCAAGCGCGCGTTGCAGTGCCTGGCTAAGATCGGCGCCAGTGTAAGGCTTGGACAGCTTCACGCCGGCATCGAATACTGAAGGCAGCTGGTCGATTTCCATCCCGGTGGCTACCAGGAACGGAATGCCACGCTGCCTCAGGCGCTCGGCAACCGGGCTGCTGTTCTCATTGCATGCCAGCCAATAGTCCAGAAAGACAAGCTGGGGTTGCAGCTCATCGATCATCTGCAGGGCAGCACTGACCGTGGCGGCTACGCCGCCCACCAGCATGCCTTCCATCTCCAGCTGCATCTGCAGCAGCATGGCATTCAACTCGTCGTTCTCCACGACCAGCACCCTCGTACCTTCGAGCGAGCCCATCGTTTTCCCCTGTATCTGGATCGATCGAAGTATAGCCAGTCGCCGAAACAGGCATTACACAAATATTTTCAGCCAAGGTCTGCCCAAGTGCGCAAAGCTCCGCTATAATTCCGCTCCTGCCAGCCGAAGTGGCGGAATCGGTAGACGCAGCGGATTCAAAATCCGCCGCCCTTAAAAGCGTGGGGGTTCGAGTCCCCCCTTCGGCACCAGAGAAAACAGGCACCCAACGGTGCCTTTTTCTTTGCCTGAAATTTGGCAGACGGCTCTTCCCGCGACGTGTAGTCCAGTAGTGCCGAGCCATGCTCGGCAGGGGCTCTCCCGGCGATGCCTCAATCTGCCGCATCGATGTGAGAGCTGCGTAAGCCGCGAAGCTGGCGATATTGGGAATAACCGAGTGTCGTGCTGTCGCCCGCTGGAGCTGTGGCTTCGCGGCTTACGCCGCTCCCACAAAGGCATGCAGCTGCTTGCGGGCTTAGTTCTGTACGCGGTTTCGCTGCAGGGCGCCGCCCTTGGCGCCCAGCAGGAACAATAGAATCCCGGCGCCGAGAATCGACCAATGCTGCACGCGATCATTGCTGGTGATGTAAACCGTGCGATCCGATCCTTTCACCTTGAACTCAATGACCTGACCTTTGCTTGGGTCGGGTGATTGCGAGCGTTCGGTAAAGAGATGATTTGCGTGCAGCGTGGTTCCGGCGAACGCCAGAAGTGCCCCGGCCAACAAGATGGCGAGTGCTTTCATGTTCATTGGCTAGCGCTTGCCGTTACCGTCCCCGAATAGCACTCAAGTATGCTGGCGCGCGATGCTGGCTGTCGATGAAGGACTGGCCGGAGGTTGGGGGCTGTGTTCGGCCTGGACGGGCAGAACCGCTCTAACTCGCAGGCAAGAAAAAAGCCTCGATTGCTCGAAGCTTTTTAGAAATGGCGTCCCCACGGGGATTCGAACCCCGGTCGCCACCGTGAAAGGGTGATGTCCTAGGCCTCTAGACGATGGGGACGCGTATTCTTCAAATCTCAAGTTGTAGATTCAGGCGGCCTAAGGCCTGAATTGGTGGAGCCAAGCGGGATCGAACCGCTGACCTCCTGCATGCCATGCAGGCGCTCTCCCAGCTGAGCTATGGCCCCACGTTGTTGCTAGCCCGCCATTATAGCGGTCTTTTATCGAAATGGAAGCTTTTTCTTCTTCCGTGCAACCTCTTGGGAAGATTGCTTCGATAAAAAAAGACCCGATACGGCTGGGTCCGTTTGTACCTGATGAATGGCGTCCCCACGGGGATTCGAACCCCGGTCGCCACCGTGAAAGGGTGATGTCCTAGGCCTCTAGACGATGGGGACGCGTTATACTCATCAAATTGTCGACAATCCAGACGGCCTAATGTCCGGATTTGGTGGAGCCAAGCGGGATCGAACCGCTGACCTCCTGCATGCCATGCAGGCGCTCTCCCAGCTGAGCTATGGCCCCGGTGGAACGTTGTTACGTCGTTGCCGAGAAAGAAATAATAGCGGGGCTTCACATTTCCCGCAAGCGATTTGTGAAGAAATTTCTTCGTCCAATGAGATTGGGCTGAAGGACCTCGCACGCTCACCTCTGTGCGGCTCGCGGACAAGACCGACACAAGGCTTTGTTGGATGCCTGCATCGCAGGCAGTGGCGAACTGCCAAGCTGGCCACCGGTAAGGTCAATTGGAGTGCCAGCCGTGGCATCTCTTGCTTGCATGGTATTGAGCTGCCTGCTTGGTAGCACGGGTGGTGAGACAGGAGCGCTGGTCTACAAGTGCCAGGCAGCCGGCGGCCACTCCTATCAATCGCTACCTTGTGAGGGGCCAGAGCTGAAGCGTTGGAACACTGTTGATGTCCCCACCGACGAGGCCGTGCGCAAACGGTTGGAGGCAATAGAGCTCCAGCTGCAGCGGGATCGGCTATCAGCAAGGCCCCGCGTTCGCCCGGGGCGACGACGCGCTGCTCCAGCGCCGAAGGCCAATGCTTGCGAGAACGCGCGGCTAGGGCGCGATCGGGCTTATGCCAAAGCCGGTCTGAAGCGCAACTTTGCGCTGTCGAGCTTCTGGGACAACAGGGTTCATCAGGCATGCAGGTGATCAGCGCGGAATGATGCTCCTGTCTGCGGCAGGGCGCTGTGTTGCAGCGATCAGATGGTGTGACGCAAAGACAGCCTTCCAACGCACGTGCGCGGCGGCCCAGGGTCTCCAACCGCAGTTGCAGCAGTTTTCGATTGGCAGGGATTACCGACTGCCAGAACATGCTGGGCAGTGCCCTGTGTTGCGTCCGGCGTGGCAGGGGTGGGGTTGCAAGGTGACCAGGAAGGCGCTGCCCTTGCATCCCGCGCTTGTCACCTTGATGCAGCCTTGCATCCGTTCTGCTCGGCGCTCATGCCAATGCCGGCATCACTCACGCCAGCACTATCCCCGCACGTAAAGCATGCTGCGTTAGCGCCGATTCAGCAGCTTCAAGGGCGTGTCCGGGCGGGTGAACGGAGGGGGGCGCATCCTTTGCAGCCCCTGCGTCATGGTCCATTTGGGATTTCTCTCACGAATGGCTGCTGCCCGCTGGTGTGACGGAAAGCCCCGGTTTCACGATGTTCCCTGAGAGGGCCAGGCGAATATTCGGACTAGGCCGATGTAGGCCCGGTGGCTGCGCTGGAAGAATGGCGTCATTGAGAACAGCCGCTTCCCTGATATCGCCGCTCTTGGCGTGGAGACAACACCCATGAACGCTCTTGCACACTATTTTTCGCCACAACCGGAAACCAGGATGATCCAGAACGCGCTGGTGGTTGATGGTAATGAACTGCAGCACATTCCGATGGTCAAGATGCTGCGTCAATCAGGGGTGTCCGAAGTGACTTCAGCCCTGGACGGGGTCTGTGCCGTGGTTGCGCTGCGCGAGCGCAGCTGGGATCTGGTGATTCTCGATCTGGATCTTACCGATCTCACAGGTCTGCAGCTGATCGACCTGATGGCTGAACGCTGCCGCAAAGCGCGTCTGGCGATCGTCAGCAGCCAGCCCAGCCGTATTCTGAACGCCGCCTCGGCGTATGCATCGCATCTCGGCCTCACCGTGGTTGCAGCACTGCGTAAACCACTGAGGGCTGAGCAGATCCGCACTATCATTGCCGCGTCCGCCGAGCTGACAGCGTCATCCGATGACAGCTTGCCGCTGGTCAAGCCCGGCGTGCGGCGGTTTTCACGTGAGGAGTTGCGTGGGGCGTTGTTGGATCAGCAGATCCAGGCCTATTTCCAGCCTCAGCATTGCGCACTCACGGGCGTGTTGCGCGGTGCCGAGGTGCTGGCACGTTGGCATCGTGCCGATGGCTCTGTGCTCTCTCCCGCTGAGTTTCTTCCGGCGATTGAGCGCGAAGGACTATTGGAATCCCTCACCGAGTACATGTTGTCCTGCGCGTTCGACTGCATCGCTGCCGGGGAGGCGGAATCCACGCTGCTGATGGCTGTCAATGTTCCGGCCCGCGTTGCTACCGGTGTGCACTGGGCGCAATCGGTTGCTGATCATGCCTACCACGCCGGGATTGATCCGGGCCGTGTGGTGATCGAAATCACCGAGGATGGCGGTGAGCTGTGCAACCCTGCGCTCGCCGGTGCTGTGGCCCAGTTGCGACTGCGTGGTTTCAACTGCGCCATTGATGATTTTGGTAGCGGTGACTCTTCGTTGGAAAGGCTGCTGCAGGTGCCGTTCAACGAATTGAAGATCAACCGCAGCATGCTGGTGGAAGCCCGTGCGCATGCCCATGCCCGCTGCCTGCTTGCCAACACCATCGCCATGGCGCGGCAGATGGTAGCTACTGTTGTTGTCGAAGGTGTCGAGACCTATTTGGACCTGGACATGGTCCGCAGCCTGGGCTGCCACAGCACCCAGGGTTACCTGCACAGTCGTGCCATGCCCAAGGCCGAGTACGTGAAATACATCGCACAGCAGAGCTGAGCCGGCTTGGAGATGGGGTCCGGTTGAAGCCTCTGCCGAGATCGAACAGGGCGGCATGATCCGCGATCCATGGACCTGGGTTCGGGCCAGTACCAACAGCCTGCCCTCGTTGCACCGCATCGCAGGGGTGGGCTGGCAGGATGATGGGGCCTCCGCGCGACGGCGGGCTATAGCCGTCGCAAGGTCGTGGGGAATGGCTCGCGGGTGGGTACGTGCGGATGTACTGCGGTGCTGCCAGGATATGGACGGAGTGGAGTGCCTGACAGGCACTTTGGCAGTTCTGTACGTTGCCCTGATTTCCTCGCCTGGGGCAGCGAGGCAACACGGCGCGTATGACCGCGCCCGTCGCAGCCCGCGCTGCCGCAGCGCGTCGATTCCAGCAAAGCCGGGTGCTCGCTCGGAGTCAGTCCGAGGCTTGGCGATGAGTCGCCAGGACCTTGTTCGGGACATCACCATTTTTTTTCACATAAGTCTTTGTCTTTGAGTGTGATGTGACATAAATTCTGTCCCGATGTGCCTTGCAGGGCAGGGGATGCCCCCTCAGCCTGGATTGGCCAGCTGCCAGCGCACTTCACGGAGAGCTTTGTCATGAGTGGTTTCAAGATCAGAGTGGTCTTGGCCGACGATCACCCGGGCATGATCGCCGGGGTGAAGTACGAGCTGTCATCAGTTGATACCCTGAGCCTTGTCGGGACCGCCGCCGATTCAACGGAATTGATGGCGCTGCTTGGCAGTGTGGCGTGCGATGTCGTCATCTCGGACTATGCGATGCCGGCTGGCGACTTTGGCGATGGGATCGCCTTGTTTGGCATGATCGCCAGGCGTTATCCGCAGGTGAAGCTGGTGGTGCTCACGATGCTTGATAACCCGGCGGTGTTGCATACCCTGCTTACCCAGGGGGTGACGTGCATCGTCAGCAAGTCGGATGCGTTGACGCATCTGGTGCCAGCGGTTCACGCAGCGCAAAGCGGGGGCAAGTATTACTCGCCCACCATCGACAAGGTGGTGCAGGGGATCGAACTCAACCGGCGCAGCCGCAACCCTGCGGGTGTTTTGAGCATCCGCGAGTCGGAAGTAGTGAGGCTTTATGCCTCGGGCCTGACGGTCAATGAGATTGCCGAACGCCTGCACCGCAGCAAGAAAACCATCAGCACGCAGAAGGCCAGTGCGATGGAGAAGCTGTCGATCGAAAAAGATGTCGATCTGCTGCGTTACGCCATGGAAAACGGGCTGGTGACCTCTTCAGGCGGCTCCCCGGCCGCATCTTGAGCAGGCAAAGGCAGGCGCGTACGAGTGTCTAACCCGTGTGCCTCTCTGTTTTGACGGGAGGCTTGATCAATCCGTATCCATGCGGGTTTTCCCTGATTCCCACTGCAGCATGATCTTGCGCCTGCGTTGTGGCGAGGCGTACATGAAAAGGTTGAGTGTCTCCAGGAACAGATTCCTCTGGAGGGTGGATAGTCGAGCAAAATCGATAAGCAGCCGTCTGACGTCTGCGGATTTCTTGTCCATCTTTGTATGTTCCCAGCCGCAGCTCAAAAGCAAAGCACATATGCGAACGCCGCATTGGCGCCGCACAAGAATTTGCTCATGGTGTGATAAGCGCTCGGGCACAGCCATAGGACCCGTCCCAATAGAGGAGCCTGGCCTTGCCTTTTTGGCTGGCGCATGGCTTTCGGATCCGACTGGAATTGGCCATGCCGCAGCTGAAGCGTCTTTCAAAGTAGCCGCGCAATAAGTGATGTGCCACTTTATTATTGGGCGCATTCTGATCGGGAAATGACAATGGTTGATGATCACAGCGCCGCAGATGACGCTGCACCTGTAGCTGCGCCCTCTGCAAAGCGACGAGGTCGGCCGCGACTCTACGATGCGCCGCTATCGCAGGCTGAGCGCGCCAAACGCTATCGCAAAGCCCGGCAGTGGGACGAAAGCAGCCTGGGGGACTGCCGCGACCCGGTGCTGATGGATCGAGTGAGTTGGGCGTTGAAGCACAAAGATACTTCAGAGGATGCACGAGGCGCGCTGGACATCTATCTGGAAGAACTTGTGCGCCGGCATCACAGCAAAGGAAAGCTGATCTTCAAGTAGTTAAAGCACGCCGTAGGGCCGAGCCTCCCCTGGATTGATATCTCACGGAGTCTCCATGTTGCCGCAGCCGGCGGATACGCCGGCGATTGTTGGCGATGCGCTGTGGCGGCGTGGCTGAACAGTTGCTTCGCTACTGCAGGCCTCAGATGCGCAGTGCATCCACCACCAGTGCGAACGCGGCGGAGTGCTGGCGGCGGCTGGGGTAGTACAGGTGGTAACCGGGGAAGGGAGGGCACCAGTTCTGCAGCACACGGATCAGCCGACCTTGCTCGATATGAGTGCCAAACTCCTCTTCTGGCAGGAAGGTGATACCCAGGCCATCGAGAGCCGCCTGCACCATCGGTGGTGAGGTGTTGAATACCGCCTGGCTTTCCACACGCACGTTCACCTGCCTGCCGTTGCGCTCAAATTCCCAGACGTACATGCCGCCCGACGTAGCGAAGCGGATGTTGATGCAGTTGTGCTGGGTCAGGTCTGCAGGAACCTTCGGGATCGGGTGTTTCTCGAAGTAGGCCGGTGAGGCGGCTGCGGCCATGCGCACCTTGGGACTGATCGGCAGGGCGATCATGTCCTTGTCGATGCTTTCGCCCAGCCGCACGCCGGCATCGAAGCGGTCGGCGACGATGTCGCGCAGCGCGTAGCTGACGTCGAACTCGATGCGGATGTCGGGATAGCGGTGCATCAACGGCAACAGCTTGGGGAGCAGGATGGTCTGCAGCGAATGATCACCGCAGGTCAGGCGCAGCGAGCCGGCCGGTTTGTCGCGCAGCTCGGTGAGTGCATCCAGCTCCGCTTCGATTTCGTCGAAGCGGTTGCCAATGGCCAGCAACAGGCGCTCTCCTGCCGGCGTGGGCGAGACGCTGCGGGTGGTGCGGGTGAGCAGGCGTATCTGCAGCCGCTCTTCCAGTGCCTTGATGGCCTGGCTGAGCGCAGACTGCGAGACGCCCAGCAGCGCACCCGCGCGGGTGAAATTCCCTTCACGCGCGACGGTGACAAAGGCCAGTAGGTCATTGAGGTTGCGTCGTGCCATGGCGGCAGTGTGGCACGATTGATTGATTAGTTCAGCTAATAGTGGCTAGAAGCATTTATTACCTTATCAGTCGAGTCATCGCGGTGGACAATGGCCACCTTCCCCAAACACCGCCGGAGTTCCCATGTCTGTCAAAGCCTATGGCGCCTATGCCGCCGACAAGCCGCTGGAGTCGATGGACATCAGCCGCCGCGCGCCCGGGCCACACGATGTGCAGATCGATATCGCCTACTGCGGCATCTGCCATTCCGATCTGCATCAGGTGCGTGCCGAATGGGCGGGCACCCAGTTCCCTTGCGTGCCTGGCCATGAAATCGTCGGCCGGGTTGCCGTAGTCGGCGCGCACGTGAGTGGCTTCAAGCCCGGCGATCTGGTGGGTATCGGCTGCATCGTCGACAGCTGCAAGCAGTGCGAAGACTGCGATGCCGGGCTGGAAAACTATTGTGATGGCATGGTCGGCACCTACAACGGTGCTACCGCGGATGCGCCGGGTTGGACGTTGGGAGGCTACTCCCAGGAAATCGTGGTTCATGAGCGCTATGTGCTGCGCATCGGCCACCCCGAAGACCAGCTGGCAGCGGTGGCGCCGCTGCTGTGCGCCGGCATCACCACCTATTCGCCGCTCAAACACTGGAATGCCGGTCCTGGCAAGACGGTCGGCGTGGTCGGCATTGGCGGTCTGGGCCATATGGGCATCAAGCTGGCCCATGCGATGGGCGCACATGTCATCGCATTCACCACGTCCGAGTCCAAGCGCGAGGCTGCCCTGGCGCTGGGTGCGGATGAAGTGGTGGTGTCGCGTGATGCTGCAGCAATGGCCGCGCAGGGCAAGCGCTTCGACCTGATCGTCAACACGGTTGCCGCGCCCCACGACCTGGATGCCTTCCTTGCGCTGCTCAAGCGTGACGGCGCGATGGTGCTGGTGGGGGCGCCGGCAACGCCGCACCCGTCGCCGAATGTGTTCAACATGATCACCAAGCGCCGCACCTTGGCCGGCTCGATGATTGGTGGCATTCCGGAAACCCAGGAAATGCTGGATTTCTGCGCGAAGCACCAGATCGTGGCGGATATCGAGCTGATCCGCGCGGAGGAGATCAACGTGGCCTATGACCGCATGCTGAAGGGCGACATCAAGTACCGCTTCGTGATCGACAACGCCACCATGGGTAGCTGAGGCGGTTTGCCGAGTCGGTAGTCACCTGCAGCGTTGGCCTTGACGGCCAGCGCTGCAGTGAAGGCGCACGATGGCGCACGATGGCGCATGGTCTGCCGACGGCTTTCACTGCCGCAGCCGCCGTGCCATTTATCCCCGCGGGTATCGCTGATCAAGCAGATCAGCTCATGGCACCCGTATCTTCCATGGGAAACCAGCCAGCCCATCATCTTGGTGGTTGCTGGTAATTACCCGACCGTCCGAAGCCCGAGTGGGCCGGTCTTTCAAGGAACACATATGCAGGATTCACTGAAGAGCCTTGGGCTCATTGCGGTGGCTGTGCCGATGGCCGCGATCACGGAAGCGCCGGTATCCGCAGCTTCAACAACGCAGCATGTTTCGGAAGCTGGCAGTCGACCATCGCTCGCAGGCGCTGCGGAGCACTTCACCGGGCGCGTACGCATCGACCCGGTGTGGTCTGCCGACCCAGGGCTCACTGCCTCCGGCGCTTGGGTGACCTTCGAGCCTGGCGCGCGTTCGGCCTGGCATACGCATCCGGCAGGACAGCGTCTGGTCGTGATGTCCGGGGTGGGGCTTACCCAGGAGTGGGGCAAGCCTGTGCAGCAGATCCGGCCGGGCGATGTAATCAACTGCCCGGCGGGCGTCAAGCACTGGCATGGTGCCGCGCCGACAACGGCCATGACCCACCTGGCTGTCACCGGCGTGCTCGATGGCCGCAATGTCGAGTGGATGGAGCAGGTGAGTGATGAGCAGTATCACGCCGCCCAATAGCCACAACCCGTTCCTGTCTTCGCATCTTGCTGGGGAAGAGCCATAGCGTGCACGAGGCTGCCCGCGTCTTTGTGACTACGTGGCAGTAGGCGACTGCGTGCAGGGTTTGGTTCTCGCGACACGGTGATGCTCACGCCGTGGTTCTGAACGCAACGAGTCCGCTTCTCTGCCGGCACCGCGGCAACGCCGCGCTGCCGATCAAGACAAACATCATGAAAGAGGTTACTTATGTCGACTCCCGTCGTCGGCACGCCCGTGCGTGCCTGTGAGGGGCTGGAAGAGGCTGCATCACACTGGAGTGGCGTATTCGCCATGACCCTATGCGTGTTCGCCTTGATCGCCTCCGAGTTCCTGCCTGTCAGCCTGCTTACGCCGATGTCTGCCGATCTCGGTGTCAGTGAAGGCTTGGTGGGGCAGGGCATCGCCATCTCGGGCGCATTCGCTGTGGTGACCAGCCTGTGCGTAGCGCGACTGGCAGGCAATGCTGATCGCAGGACCTTGCTGCTCGCATTGACCGCGTTGATGGCCGTGTCTGGCAGCGTGGTGGCACTGGCACCAAACTACCCTGTGTATCTGGCCGGGCGCGCGCTTATCGGCGTGGTTGTTGGCGGATTCTGGTCGATGTCCGCGGCCACTGCGATGCGGCTGGTGCCTGCTGCGCAGGTGCCACGCGCCCTGACCATCTTCAACAGCGGCAATGCATTGGCGACCGTGATTGCGGCGCCGCTGGGCAGCTATCTCGGCGCCGTGATGGGCTGGCGCAGTGCCTTCTTCTGCCTGGTTCCGATCGCACTCATAGCGTTGGCTTGGCAGTGGTGCAGCCTGCCGTCGATGAAGGCTGAGCGCGTCGATGCGGCCAGCGGCGTGCTTCGTCTGCTCAGGCGCAGGGCCGTGGCGCTTGGCATGGCGGCCTGCGCGGCATTCTTCATGGGGCAGTTCGCACTGTTTACCTATGTGCGACCGTTCCTGGAGACGGTGACGCAGCTCGACGTGTCTGCGCTGTCCTGGGTGTTGCTGGGGATTGGCTTGAGCGGATTCTTCGGCACCGCGTTGATTGGTGGCGTACTCAAGCAAGGTCTGTATCGGGTGCTGATTCTCATACCGATATTGATGGCAGTGATCGCGCTGGCCTTGATACCGATGGGGGGCTCGCTGACGGCTGTCGCCGTGCTGCTTGGGTTGTGGGGGTTGCTTGCCACCGCTGCACCGGTGGGCTGGTGGAGCTGGATTGCGCAGACGTTGCCCGGTGAGGCGGAAGCAGGCGGCGGGCTGATGGTGGCGGTGATCCAGTTGGCTATCGCGCTGGGGTCTACACTTGGTGGACTGTTGTTTGACCACAGCGGCTACCAGAGCACCTTCGTCATGAGCTCGGCAGTACTTGCATCAGCTGCGCTGCTTTCTGTGGTGATCTCACGATTGCCTACTGGAACCAGTCCGTAGGCATTCCTCCTTGTAGCGCGCCACCCCCCACGCACACCTCCTTGCGGGGGGCGCCCGGACACCAAGCGGGGATGCCGGAACAGGACCGACCGGGGACCCACCAAAACGGGGGCGGAACCGCGGGAAGGGGGAA
>NZ_JBRRDW010000068.1:0-19230 GCF_056759895.1 Stenotrophomonas sp. STEN038 | reverse complement strand
GCCCGCGGGCGGGCGGGGGGGGGGGGACCGTGCTTGGCCCGCACGTGGCTGTGGTGGTCATCGGCGCAGCGGGGGCGGCCCCCCCCGCGCCCCCCACTACATGTGCGGGATTACCGGCAAAGCCTCTGCCGAGCATGGCTCGGCACTACATGTGCTTTATTATCGCCCCCCTGCCGAGCATGGCTCGGCACCACGGGGACTTAGTCCTTGGTGACGCGGTTGATCTCGGCCAGGCTGGTAATGCCCTGCGCCGCCTTCACCAACGCCGACTGACGCAGGTCGTTGATCCCGATTTTCTGCGCGGCGGCAGCAATATCCATCGCATTGCCGCCCTGCAGGACGATTGCCGCAATGTCATCGGTCATCGGCATCACCTGGTAGATACCGGTACGACCCTTGTAGCCTTCGGTGCACTCCTCGCAGCCGACCGGCTCATGGAGATTTATGCCCTTGGCGATCTGCTCGGCGGTAAAGCCTTCGGCCAGCAGCGCGTTCTCAGGCAACTGCTGCGGACGCTTGCAGTTGCTGCACAGGCGCCGCGCCAGACGCTGGGCGATCACCAGGGTCACCGACGAGGTGATGTTGTAGGGCGCAATACCCATGTTCATCAAACGCGCGATGGTCTGCGGCGCATCGTTGGTATGCAGCGTGGACAGCACCATGTGGCCAGTCTGCGCAGCCTTGATCGCGATCTCCGCGGTCTCAAGGTCACGGATTTCGCCGACCATGATGATGTCCGGATCCTGTCGCAGGAACGATCGCAGTGCCGCGGCAAAGGTCATGCCGCGCTTGTTGTTCTGCTGCACCTGGTTGACGCCAGGCAGGCG
Organism: Stenotrophomonas sp. STEN038; assembly: GCF_056759895.1. NCBI lineage: Bacteria > Pseudomonadati > Pseudomonadota > Gammaproteobacteria > Lysobacterales > Lysobacteraceae > Stenotrophomonas > Stenotrophomonas sp. STEN038. The sequence continues at coordinate 18,403 of NZ_JBRRDW010000068.1, read as the reverse complement.
GATTTCCACCGGGTCCTCGGCGGTGGAGATATTGCGGGTATCGTCGTTGAGGATGCCCAGTGCGGTATACAACGACACCGTCTTACCCGAACCGGTAGGACCGGTGACCAGCACCATGCCGTAAGGCTTGTGGATGGCCTCCAGAAACAGCTTCTGCTGCTCCGGCTCGTAACCCAGCTTGTCGATACCCAGCTTGGCCGCACTGCCATCAAGAATACGCAACACCACCTTCTCGCCGAACAAGGTCGGCAAGGTACTGACGCGGAAGTCGATCTGCTTGGTCTTGGACAGATTCAGCTTGATGCGCCCATCCTGCGGCACGCGCTTCTCGGCGATGTCCAGCTGGGCCATGACCTTCAAGCGCGCAGCAATACGCTGGTTCAACTTGACCGGCGCCTTGGCCACGGTCTTGAGCAGGCCGTCAATACGAAAGCGCACCCGATAATCGTCTTCGTAGGGCTCGAAATGGATATCCGAGGCACCCTTGCGGATCGCGTCCACCAGGGCCTTGTTGACGAATTTGACGACCGGCGTGTCATCGCCCTTGGCATCGACGCCGGTGTCGCCACCGCCAGCCATGTCGTCATCACCGGCGGCGACATCCAGATCGCCCATGCCCTCGTCGTCTCCACCGAGACCATCCCCCAGCGAATCGTTGCTGGCCATCCATAGGTCCAGCGTGCGACGGATCTGCTCCTCATCGACCAGGATCGGCTCGACCACCAGGTTGGTCTGAAACTTGATCTCATCCAGCTGCTGGGTCGGATTGCTGGTGCCGACGAACAACTTGCCGCCACGCTTGAACAGCGGCAGCACATGGTGCTTGCGCAGCAACTCCTCGCTGACCAGCTTCATCGCGTTCTGGTTGGGGTCGAATACCGACACATCCAGCAACGGCATACCGAACTCCATCGCATTGGCAGCCGCCATATGCGAGGCATTCACCAGCTTCTTGTCAGCCAGCCACTGCGCCAACGGCACCCTAGCCTCACCAGCCTGGGCCATCGCGGTACGGGCTGCGGCCTCATCCAGCGCGCCGTCCTGGACCAGACGGCGGGCAATCCCGGTGATGCCAACCAGATTGGCGGTGACTGCAGTGTTCATGGTTTCCCTTGAGCCGGACGACAACCTGGTGATTGTACGCAAGGCTTTAGCACATGTAGAGCCAAGCCATGCTCGATTGGAGGTCACCAGCACATTCTCCGCCGTGCGTGGCTATGCCCTGCAAACGTTCTTCGCCGATGCTTCAGTACCCGCAGATTCGCGCAAGCAAACCATCAGAGAGCAAACACCTGTGAAAAATCAATACCGATCGTCAGACAGAACATTCGACATCAGGATCACACGGAATGGCTCAGCGCTTGTCACTTCATGCGACTCGAAACATCAATCAGGATGACCTTTTGAACTGAAAGGAACTAAAAACTGCCAGAGCATCTGGCGATCATAAACACCCGAAACTCCGAGGCTCGATGAGCATGGGCCTGGGCAGTGGTAAGTGCGAAACACACGGTCAAAGATGGAAAAGACGGTCGCGAAATTTTTACCTACCCCGTCGCCCTCGAGGACGTGATGCCACCGATGCATGGCGGGAGATACAAATATCCAGCTCAAACGACCAAATGTCCAAGGCAGGTTCACGTGAACAAAAGCACCATAGTAATGCCTGACAAGGGCATTGATCGCCAAAGCCCACCATGGAAAACCTATAAAAGCCAATGCCCCCCCATCAATTATCACGGTCGTTAGACGGTTGATGGGATGGAATCGATAAATTGTCGTCCAATTCATTTGCCGATCACTGTGATGCATGATGTGCACCTTCCAGAACCAGCCCGTGTGCTCAAGTCGATGCCGCCAATATGAAACAAAATCACCCACAAAAACGGCAAGCAGCACGCACAGCGGCACAGCAATCACGCCACCTGAAACATGCGAAAAAAGCCTAAGACTTATTGGCTCCATCAAATTGACCAGGAAAGTCAAAAGCAATGAGAGCGGCGCCAAAACGAGGACCGTATCAACGAGCAAAACGGTAATATTAAAGCGAACTGATCGGACCTCAAACCCGACGACCCAGTCGCGCAACTGACTCCGATTCACCCATAATGCCAGGCAAAGAGCGAGCGCAGACAAGGTCATCACCCCGAGCAAAGTCTCGGCAATCAATCTGAAATACCAAAGCCAACTCATTGTTGCCCCTGAATGTATGCAGAAAAGGGTCGATGAGGCGCTTTGACCTATGCAAGACAGACCTAGCGAAAACTACGGGGTAGCGAGCAAGCAGTTTCCCGTATCCATATCACATGTGGCAAGCCGGGTTCCTGGCGCCTTAGGCGTCCCGGTAATGTCGACATCGAACGACGCGGCGTCGTCCGCTGCTTGACAAGCCTTTTTAGGTGCAGAGCTGGGCGTGTCGTCATTATGCAGGGTAGCAAGTGCAAAACTCGCATAACTCTTCATTTCCGCCAGACAAGCCCCCTCTGCCGCCTTGACCCTGTAGCTGTTGTAAGCCGGCAACGCGATCGCCGCCAGGATTGCAATGATCGCAACCACGATCATCAACTCAATCAGCGTAAAACCCCGCTGTCTCAGAAACATCGTCTGCTCCCCCCCATTAATCAGAACAACCCTCTGAAGAAAAACCCCGCCTAGGCGGGGTTTTTCAAGACTAACACCCGAATTACGGGGCCGGCGTGGCCGGCGCGGCCGGCGGATCGCAAGCAGCAGTGTCAGCCTTACACGAAGTCACCTTGGTACCCGGCGTCTTCGGAGTAAAGGTGATGGCATCACCAGCAGTAACTTGAGCCGCAGTCAACTTTGCAGTCGGGGCGGAGCATGCCTTGGCAGCCGGCGTAGGAACTTCGTCAGCCGAGAAACCACCCTGAATAGCGGCCACAGCCGAATTCATGTAAGCCTTGGCTTCAGCAAGGCAAGCACCTTCAGCCGACTTCACGCGGTAGTTGTTGTAAGCCGGCAGAGCGATAGCTGCCAGGATGGCAATGATCGCAACCACGATCATCAATTCGATCAGGGTAAAGCCCTGTTGCTTCTTCATGAGTACATCCCCTAGAGGTTTGGATTGTGAGCATGGTTGCAGACATATGCCTGCGCGCATGGGGTTACAAAGCAGATTGCGTGCCAACTTCCCAGCAGCCCCCTGCTCCCCACGGACAATGATGGCAGCATCGCCAAAGAAAGGAAGCCCCGCTGGCTCGTTTCAGGAACAGCACCACAAGGTGACCCGGCGCGTCACTTTGTGACGCAATTCCACAAAGCTACCTGGCAAGCAAGGCTTCTCCCCCTTGTTCAAAAGTCACTTGGAGCGGCGTTGTCGCAGCAAAGAGCCGCCGCTTCAGACCCACGGGGATCCAACAGCCTCCAATCCGCCCGGATAGCGTCCATTGCAGGCTCAACACCGGAAAGGCGACTACGATGTGACCCACCCCTCCAAAAAAGCTTGCTCCCAGACTGTGCCTACAGCCGTTTGACGAGCTACCATGCCGATGTTGTCTGGCCTGGGGATGGCTGGACGGGGAGAGAAAATGGCCGTTACCCGCAACGCGATCAATAAAGAGCAGGCTGGACGCAACACCAGCCAGATGCTGCCGTTTGTCTGGGAGGGAACAGACAAGCGCGGCGTGAAGATGAAAGGCGAGCAGGACGCCAAGAATGCGAACCTGTTGAAGGCCGAGCTGCGCCGCCTGGGCATCACCCCAACCGTGGTCAAGCCCAAGCCCAAGCCTCTGTTCGGGGCCGCAGGCAAGCCTGTCAAACCAAAGGACATCGCGTTCTTCAGTCGCCAGATGGCGACCATGATGAAGTCCGGCGTACCCATTGTCAGCGCACTGGAGATCATCGGCAGCGGCCACAAGAACCCGCGCATGGCCAAACTGGTGGGCACGATCCGGGCTGATCTGGAGGGCGGCTCATCGCTGTACGAAGCGATCAGCAAGCACCCGGTGCAGTTTGATGAGCTTTATCGGAACCTGGTGCGCGCCGGCGAAGGTGCCGGCGTCCTGGAAACCGTGCTGGAGACGATTGCCAACTATCAGGAAAACCTTGAGTCACTGAAAGGCAAGATCAAGAAGGCGCTGTTTTACCCAGCAATGGTGGTCGCTGTGGCTATTCTGGTCAGCTCGGTGTTGCTCATCTGGGTCGTCCCCCAGTTCGAGGACATATTCAAGAGCTTCGGAACCGATCTACCCGTGTTCACCCAGATGATCGTGGCGGCTTCCCGCCTGATGGTGAAGTGGTGGTGGGCGCTGCTACTGCTCGCGGTCGGTACTATTGGGGGGATAACCTACCTTTACAAACGATCTCCTCAGATGCAGCACACACTGGATCGCTTGATCCTGAAAGTGCCGGTGATCGGTCAGATCATGCACAACAGTGCCATTGCCCGCTTTGCCCGTACGACTGCCGTTACCTTCAAGGCCGGCGTACCGCTGGTGGAAGCCCTGGGCATTGTTGCTGGCGCCACCGGCAACAAGACCTATGAAGACGCCGTACTGCGCATGCGTGACGATGTGTCGGTCGGCTACCCGGTCAACATGGCGATGAAGCAGGTAAACCTGTTCCCGCATATGGTGGTGCAGATGACGGCCATCGGCGAAGAGGCCGGCGCGCTGGATACCATGCTGTTCAAGGTGGCCGAGTACTTCGAGCAGGAGGTCAACAATTCGGTGGACGCCCTGAGCAGCCTGCTGGAACCCCTGATCATGGTCTTCATCGGCACCGTTGTTGGCGGCATGGTCATCGGCATGTACCTGCCAATCTTCAAACTTGCTTCCGTTGTTGGATAATTAGCGAATGGCTTTTCTTGATCAGCATCCCGGCCTCGGCTACCCCGCCGCGGCCGGACTGGGACTGCTGATCGGCAGCTTCCTCAATGTGGTGATCCTGCGCTTGCCCAAGCGCATGGAGTGGCAGTGGAAGCGCGATGCGCGCGAAATCCTCGAACTGCCCGACATCTATGAACCGCCGCCGCCCGGCATCGTGGTGGAGCCTTCGCACTGCCCGCACTGCAAGCACAAGCTGAGCTGGTACGAGAACATCCCGCTGTTCAGCTGGCTGATCCAGCGCGGCAAATGCCGGCATTGCCAGGCGCCGATCTCCATCCAGTATCCGATCGTGGAGTTGGTTACCGCGCTGATGGTGTTGGCCAGCGTCTGGCAGTTCGGCTTCGGCTGGCAGGGCTTTGGTGCGATCGTGCTGAGCTGCTTCCTGGTGGCGCTGTCCGGCATCGACCTGCGCACCCAACTGCTGCCAGACCAGCTCACCATCCCATTGATGTGGCTGGGCCTGATCGGCAGCATGGACAACCTGTACATGCCCACCAAGCCAGCATTGATAGGTGCCGCGGTTGGCTACCTGTCGCTATGGACAGTGTGGTGGCTGTACAAGCAGATCACGGGCAAGGAAGGTATTGGCCACGGCGACTTCAAGCTGCTGGCGGCACTGGGTGCCTGGTGCGGACTGAAGGGCATCCTGCCGATCATCCTGTTGTCGTCGCTGGTCGGCGCCATCATCGGCTCGATCTGGCTGTACTCGCGCGGCCGCGACCGCGCCACACCGATCCCATTCGGTCCCTACCTGGCCATCGCCGGCTGGCTGGTCTTCATGTGGGGCGACCAGATGATAGGCGGCTACATGCGACTGGCAGGCTTTCAGCAATAGACGATCGCAAGCGACAATGGCCCTTCAAGGGCCATTGTCGTTTTTGGAGTCATTGCATGAGCAGCTTCATCGTTGGACTGACCGGCGGCATCGCCTCGGGCAAGAGTGAAGTCAGCCGGCGCTTCGAGGCCCTGGGCATCACCGTCGCAGATGCGGATGTCGCAGCCCGAGAGGTAGTAGCGATTGGCAGCCCCGGCCTTGCGGCGATTACCGAGCTGTTTGGCAGCGCGGTCCTGCAGGCCGATGGCAGCCTGGATCGCGCCTACCTGCGCCAGCGCGTGTTCGCCAATGCCGACGAACGCCGCGCGCTTGAAGCCATCACCCACCCCGCCATCCGTGCCCGCGTGCGTGGCGTCTGCGAAGCAGCCGCCAGCCCCTATGCGATTGCAGCCATTCCACTCCTCACCGAAGCGGGTGGACGGGCGACCTACCCTTGGCTGCAACGTGTCCTGGTGGTGGACGCCCCCGAGGAGGTGCAACATGCGCGCCTGCTCAGTCGCGACAACATCGATGCCGCGCTGGCCGAGCGCATGATCCAGGCCCAGGCCAGCCGCGCGCAGCGCTTGGCATTAGCTGACGATGTGATCGTCAATGATGGCCATCCGGATGCGCTGCAGGCGCATATCGGAGCACTCGACACGCGCTACCGACAGCTTGCCGCAGCGGGGCGATGACTCCAACCATCCGTGGAGAGGGTCCCTTGTCCTGCACCCTGATGCTGTTCATTTCAACTACGCCGCGCTACCGGCATATGAGCAGTTGATGCAGTGGCCTGCGGCGCATGTGGGAGCTGCGCAAGCCGCGAGGCTCGCGCAGCCCAAACATCTCCAGGTGATGATCTGCTTGCTTCGCGGCTTACGCCGCTTCTACAAAAAATTCGATCCCGACAGTCTGCCATCGGATTCCGGGGCACTCGGACGCTCGAATCAGCAGTATTGCCCTGGCGACATTTCTGCGCTCACTCTGACCGGGACTACTCAGGCGAAAACGTCAACGTCGCAATAACACCGCGCTCCGCACCCGGACGGATATCCACCTGCCAGCCGTACAGCGCACAGAGCCGGCTGACGATGGAAAGACCGATACCGCCGCCCTGCGAATGCCCTGCGTGGGTGCCGCGATAACCGCGCTGGAACAAGCTGGCGGCATCTTTCTCGCTCAGCCCTGGACCGTTGTCGATCACTTCCACCGCGTTGCTACCTACGCGCACCAGCACCCTGCCTTCCTGCGAATACTTGACGGCATTACCGATCAGGTTGCCCAACGCCACCGACAGCGCCGACTCCGGCGCGTCGATCACCAGCTCGCGTGATCCTTCCAGCGCCAGCTCCAGCGGCTTGCCACCAAGCTGCGCACGGTGCGACTCCAGCAACTGCTCGGCAACCCGGGCGACGTTGCTGCTACCTTGTGCGCGCTCATTGCGCGACAACAGCAGCAGCGAGCCGATCAGATCACTGCATTGCTGCTCTGCGCGCTGGATGCGCTGCAGACGTTGCAATACCTTCTCATCAATGCCAGGACGGGCGAGCAACAGCTCGGTAGCCCCACGAATCACTGCCAACGGCGTACGCAGCTCGTGACTGACGTCGGCATTGAACTCACGGTCGCGCTGCACCACTTCAGTCAGACGCGCCGAGTAATCATCAAGCGCCTCGGCCAGCTGCCCCACCTCATCATCTGGAAAGCGCGGCGCAAGTGGCTCGGGATGGGCGTTACCGCCACGATAGGCGCGCAAGCGGGCGGCCAGGTCAGACACCGGCCGCATCACCCGTGACGCAGACCACCAGCCCAATACCCAGGACAGCAAACTGAAAATGATCACCGACAAGAACAGCGCCCGGTTGAGCTGCTGCTCACCACGCAGCGCCTGCCCCATGTCGTAGGCGATGAAGAACCACGCATCCGGCGTCTTGCGTACACCGACCTTGTAAGAGAAGGGCTTGCCCTCGGCATCCTCGCCACTGATGTTGTGGATGCCGTCCTGCAGCCCCTCCCATTCGGGATAATCACGGCGCAGGCTATCGAGTTTGTCAGGACGGAACAGGAACGCACGCATCTGCTGGACCGGCGCAACCACGTCGGTACCGCCACTGCGCATGTAGCTCTGCCAAGAAGCATCGAGGTTGCGGTTCATCACATCTTCGACGAGCTGGTTCTCCACCCGCATCCGCGCCCAGTTCGTGGCAAACGCAAAAAGTGCCGTCAGGCAAAAGCCCAACAGCACGAACGAGACGATGATGCGGCTACGCAGGCGGCGGCGGTAACGCCCCCGCTTGCGCACAGGCTCGGGCAATGCAGATTCAGGCATCGGGTGCGGAGATACGGTAACCAATGCCGTGACGGGTCTGGATCATCGGTACTTCAAACGGCTTGTCCACCACTGCGCGCAGGCCATGAATATGCACGCGCAGCGAATCCGAATCGGGTAGTTCTTCACCCCAGACGCGGGTCTCCAGCTCCTGCCGGGTAACAACCGCCGGCGAGGCCTCCATCAATGCCTGCAGGATCTTCAGCGCGGTCGGGTTGAGCTGCAGCAGCTTGCCTTGGCGACGCACTTCCAGCGTATCCAGGTTGTACTCCAGATCACCTACCTCCAGCACCCGGGTGTGGGCGCCCTTGCCGCGTCGCGACAACGCATTGAGGCGCACTTCAACTTCCTGCAGCGCGAACGGCTTGATCAGGTAGTCATCGGCACCGGAATCGAAGCCGGCCAGCTTGTTGTCCAGTGAGTCACGTGCGGTGAGCATCAACACCGGCGTCTGCTTGCGCGCATCGTTGCGCAGCTTGCGGCAGACTTCGATGCCGTCCATGCCCGGCAGATTGAGATCCAGCACGATCGCATCAAACTCGTGCACCACGGCCAGATGCAGGCCGGTCACGCCATCGGCGGCGAAGTCGACCGTGTGTCCACGGTCCTCAAGGTAGTCGCCAAGATTGGCGGCAATGTCGCTGTTGTCTTCGATTACAAGAATGCGCACGTGTGCGATTACCTTTTTTTTTGGAAGTGCGAATGCCCTGGGGGCTCGCTTGCAATGGATTACACCACAGGCTGCATTAACTTCTCACAATCCTGCGCCAAGCCTTCAACAATGTCCGCTCCAAGCTGCCAAAGGCTCCCGCATTTCATGCGCCCACTCAGAACGACAAAAGCACCACGGGAACACCCAACGCTCCAGCAGTGATCACAGCCAATGTTGGTTGCCCTGCTGTCGTCGTCACTCTAGCGCCGCTCACCACCGGCAACAACCCAACATAAGCAAACAAAAACAAGGCCCCGACGGAAACCGCCAGGGCCTTAAAAATTCCCGATCACCGGACCCACTGAGGAGGGCTGGGTACAGTGGAAACAGGCTAGGGCCAGCCGGATTAAAGGCTTGTTAAAACCATGCAAAGAAATCGCATCCCGGCCTCAGCGCTTGAGGCTGGTCACGTATTCGATCATGCGTCCGGCGATATCGTCCCCTGAGACCCCCTCGATCCCCTCCAGTCCCGGGGTGGAATTGACCTCCAGCACCAGCGGACCACGCTTGGAGCGGATCAGGTCCACGCCGGCAATGCCCAGCCCCAGCGCCTTTGCCGAGCGTATCGCCACCTGCTGCTCGGCCTTGCTGCAGACCACCCGCTCGGCAACGCCGCCAGCGTGAAGGTTGGAGCGAAAGTCCCCTTCCTGCGCCTGGCGGCGCATGGTCGCCACCACCTGGTCACCCACCACCAGGCAGCGCAGGTCCGCGCCCTGGGCCTCGGCGATGAATTCCTGCACGAGAAAGTTGGCGTACAGCCCACGCAGGGCCTCGACGGTGCCCTTGGAAGCACTGAGCTTCTCTGTGAGGATCACTCCCCTGCCCTGCGTGCCCTCGCTGAGCTTCACCACATGCGGCGGCGGCCCCAGCATCGACAGCAGGTCATCGGTATCGTCGGGGTTGTCGCCGAACACGGTAACCGGCATGTCGATGCCCTTGGCCGCCAGCAGCTGGTGCGCGCGCAGCTTGTCGCGCGCGCGCAGGATCGCATCGGACGGATTGGGGGTGCGCGCGCCCATCATCTCGAACTGGCGCAGCACCGCGGTGCCGTAACGGGTAATGGAGGAGCCGATGCGCGGGATCACCGCGTCTATCCCGGTCAGCGCCTTGCCCTTGTAGTGCATGCCAAAGCCACTGGAGGTGATGCGCATATAGCAGCGCAGCGGGTCGAGAATGCGCACGGTATGGCCGCGGCTGCGTGCAGCTTCGACCAGACGGCGGGTCGAGTACAGCTTGGTATTACGGGAAAGAATGGCCAGTTTCATCGCGGCGGGAGTGATCGGTAGGCGCGCAGCATATCGCGGCGTTACCGGTTCCGGATGATCTTGATCGTGGCGTTTGGAGGGCCTTCATGGACGGGAAAACATGACCACCGCCGCGCCGAATGCATTTCCCGGCAATCCGCCAGGAATGGAGCGGGCGAAGGGAATCGAACCCTCGTCAGTAGCTTGGGAAGCTACAGCTCTACCATTGAGCTACGCCCGCTTTGGCGAGGCTGAAGTCTATGCGCCGCGCAGGGACAAAGCAATGTCCGGCACTGCGGTTGAATGCGGTCCTTACGGCCCTTAGCCCGGGTAAGCGCAGCGCACCCGGGGCTGTTGACGGACAGCGCCCTGCTCCCGGGGCACGGCGCCCACCGGGGCCATCGAGCCGTTTGCCGGCCATGCAAGCAGCTGTTCCGAACACACTCTCCCACAGCCAAAACAAAAAGAGGCGATGCCGCAAACGCGGCACCGCCTCCCACACACAACACCTCGTTACCTGCTACCAGGGCAACTTAGAAGCTGCCGCCAAAGCTGGCGAACACCGTCGCATCACGTGCGGACTTCTGCATCGTGGTGGTGCTCAGGCCAATATTGCTTTCCAGGCCGAACAGGTTCAAACGCGCACCCAGCACTGCGGTAGCGTAGTTACGATCAAACTCCAACCCCGGCACCTTGTACATGCCGACATCGGCCATGGTCTGCAACCAAGCACTGGCCTGCTTGCCGTCTTCGAACTCATGGTCGTAGGTGACCTGCACATACGGCTTCACGTTGCCGCCGTCGAAGCGTGCCTGCCAGCCAATGCGGCCAACGGTCGAATCCAGGTCCTGGTCGGCATAACCAAAGGCGGTGGCGCTGGTGTTGCTTTCAACGTAACCGTCCAGCTTCACCTTCTGCCAGACCACGGCGGCTACCGGACCATGGCGGAAGCCGCCGGCCTGGCCGAACTCGTAGCCCGCATTGATCGCGGCGGTGAGGTTGCTGCCGTCCGGCGAGCCCTTGTGCTCACGGGTAGCCGGGCCGAGCTGCACCTTGCGGGTGACGTCATAGCCCAACCAGCTATAGCTCAACTGACCATTGACCCAGGCGCGCTCGCCGTACCAGCCCGCGAACAGGCCCAGGGTGGTGTCATCCTGGGTGAAGTCACCCTTGCTGTTGCCGAAATCGGCATCCATGCGGCCGTAGCCGGCGAAACCACCGAGCACCATGCCGTCACGCGCCCAATCCACACCGAACAGACCGGCGGGTGCGAGGCCATCGTAGAGATCGGCATGGTCATAGCGCTGCATGTCGCCGCGCACATTGCCCCACCAGCTCAGGCCATCAGCCGGACGCGAACCCAGGTGCGCGCCAACCTGATCGGCACGGGCACGACCGGTGGTCTGCGCCGAATGGCTCAGGATCTGCTGCAGACGCGGCGCTTCCAGCACCGAGATGGCGTACTGGCCGAGGATCTGATGCGCTGCGGTGGTCGGATGCACGCCATCGGCGAACACATAGGTGTTGTTGGCATTCGACGCCACCAGGGTCAGCGGCGAGCAGGTCAGCGACGAGGCCGAGGTGCAGGCCATGTTGCTGACATTGGTGAAGCCATAGGTACCCGGGTTGGCGACGATTTCCTGCAGGATGGTGAAGGTATCCACCGGAATCACCTGCAGCCCGGCCTGCTTCAAGCCACCAAACAAGGCGTTGTTATAGCTCTTGGCCAGCGCGGTCCCCTGCGCCATGCCAACCGCGCCGCCAGCGCGTGAGGCCGGGGTCAGGCCGATATCCGGCAGGGTCGGCACCATCACGTATTGGGCGCCGGCGGCCTTCAGCGTGCCAACGATGCCGATCTGGTCGGTCACCGCCGCGCCGATGATGGCCTGCGCCTGGGCTGGCGCGGCCTGCACCGCAAACAGATCATTGGCACCGCCCCACACGGTGTACAGCGCATTGGCGTCAGCCTTGCCACCGTTGGCGGCCAGGTACTTGGTCATCTGGGTTTTCATCGACGGCGTGGCACCCAGTGCGCCGACAGTGTCCACACCCACGCGCGCGCCGCCAACGGCGTAGTTGTCACCGGTCTGGCCGTTGCCGTTGGGACTGGCGTTGGTACCGTACTGGTCGGCGATATAGTCCGCCCACACCCAACCCGGGTTGGTGGTGAAGCGACCAACCAGCGAAGCATTCGGATCCAGTTGCATCAGTACCGGACGGAAGTAGCCGGTATCGGTCAGGCTGTCACCGAAGAACACCGTCTTGGAATACGGCGACTGCGCCATGGCCGGCGCCGCGGCCAAGGCAATGGCGACAGCCACGGCGGCGCGCAGCGGGCGGAGGGAAAGAGACATGTTGAACTCCTGGGTGGGGGAAAGCGGACAGACATACGCCGCCGCACGTTGTTATGTTTTCATTACCGCGTAAGACACACACGCTGCGCCGCCGCAAACTGTCTGTCGGCTGGGCTTTTGCGGCGGCTCTGGCGAGAATGGCGGCATGAACATCCATCTGAATGGCGAACCCCGCCAGCTGCAGCCCGCTTTGACCCTGATCGAACTTTTGGCCGCCGAAGGGCTGGCCGAGCGCCGCGTGGCGGTCGAGATCAACGGCGACATCATTCCGCGCAGCCAGCATGCGAGCCACAAACTGCAGGACGGTGACGTGGTGGAAATCGTGCACGCGTTGGGCGGCGGCTGAACCATGTAGTGCCGAGCCATGCTCGGCAGAGGCCTTCCCAGCGAGCTCTGCATGGCATCGGTAGTGCCGAGCCATGCTCGGCAGAGGCCTTCCCCGCTATGTTTGCAGGAACAGCGTAAGCCGCGGCTGAAAAGCCAACCCCTCCCCAGCCCCAGCCCTCCCCTTGCCTGCGGCAAAGGGAGGGAGCTACAGCGGCGAGCTGTCGGCCCCACCTGTAGAGCGCAGCAATGCTGCGCTGGGGCATTGCCGATGAAGCTCCTGCCAAGCATGGCTCGGCACTACATTCTGGAAAGCTCCCTGCCGAGCATGGCTCGGCACTACAGTGCTGGCTTGCCCTTGCAGAACATGGCTCGGCACTACAGGTCGGCGGGATGGGTGATAATTCGGGCATGAATGCAAATGTCCCCACCGATTCGCTGGTCATCGCCGGCAAGACCTATTCCTCCCGGCTGCTGACCGGCACCGGCAAGTTCAAGGATCTGGAAGAAACCCGCCTGGCTACCGAAGCCGCTGGCGCCCAGATCGTCACCGTGGCCATCCGCCGTACCAACATCGGCCAGAACCCGGGCGAGCCCAACCTGCTCGACGTACTGCCGCCGGACCGCTACGCGATCCTGCCCAATACCGCCGGCTGCTATACCGCCGAAGACGCGGTGCGCACCTGCCGCCTGGCCCGTGAGCTGCTGGACGGCCACAACCTGACCAAACTCGAAGTGCTGGGCGACCAGAAGACCTTGTACCCGGACGTCATGGCAACGTTCAAGGCTGCCGAACAACTGGTGAAGGACGGTTTCGACGTCATGGTCTACACCTCCGATGACCCGATCCTGGCCAAGCGCCTGGAGGAAATCGGCTGCGCCGCGGTGATGCCGCTGGCTGCACCAATTGGTTCGGGCCTGGGCATCCAGAACAAGTACAACCTGATCGAGATCATCGAGAACGCCAAGGTGCCAATCATCGTCGATGCCGGCGTTGGCACCGCCTCGGATGCTGCCATCGCGATGGAGCTGGGCTGCGACGGCGTATTGATGAACACCGCCATTGCCGGTGCCCGCAACCCGGTGTTGATGGCCAGCGCCATGCGCAAGGCTGTGGAAGCCGGCCGCGAGGCCTTCCTTGCAGGCCGCATCCCACGCAAGCGCTATGCCAGCGCTTCCTCCCCCGTAGATGGGCTGATCGGCTGATGACTAATCCTTTTGACAGCGCGGGCTCCAAGGCACCGCCCAAGCCCTTCACCGTGACCGAGGGTCGCCGCGAGATCCGAAGTTTCGTCCTGCGCCAGGGCCGCTTCACCCCGGCCCAGCAGCGCGCGTTCGACGACCGTTGGCCGCGCTTCGGCATCGACTTCAATGGCGAGCCGCGTGACCTGCAGGCCACCTTCGGCCGCAACGCCCCCAAGGTGCTGGAAATTGGCTTCGGCAACGGCGCCGCACTGCGCTACGCGGCACAGTTCGATACTTCCAAGGACTACATCGGCATCGAGGTGCACGCTCCGGGCGTCGGCCGCCTGCTCAATGCCTTGGCCGATGACAATGCCGACAACGTCAAGCTCTACCACCACGATGCAGTCGAGGTGCTGGAGAAGGAAATCGCGGACGGCGCCCTGGACGAAATCCGCATCTACTTCCCGGATCCCTGGCACAAGAAGCGTCACAACAAGCGCCGTCTGGTGCAACCGGGCTTTGCCGAGCTGCTGGTGCGTAAGCTGCGCGTCGGTGGCCGCCTGCATTGCGCCACCGACTGGGAAGACTATGCCGAACAGATGTGGGACGTGCTCGACGCCACACCCGGCTTGGTCAACCGCGCAGGCCCGCGTGGCGCGGTGCCGCGCCCGGACTGGCGCCCGCAGACCCACTTCGAGACACGCGGCCAGAAGCTCGGCCATGGCGTCTGGGATCTGCTGTATGACAAGCCCGGCAATACGGACGCCGGCTGAGTGATGAGGACGCGATGACAGCTGCACGCTTCCATGAGATTGCCGAACACGCTGCCTGCGCAGCGTTGATGGCAGATTGCACTGTCAAACCGTCCCAGCACTCCTCCTTGAAGTCACTGCCCTGATGGATACCGCGCTGACGCTCACCACCGATATGAAGCTCGTGCTCGGGCTGGTGGGCTTCACGATGGCCATGTTCCTGTTCGAGCGCATCCGCGCCGACGTAGTGGCCTTGGTGGTGATGGTGGTGCTGGGCGTCACCGGCCTGATTGCCCCTGAAGAAATCTTCGGTGGCTTCTCCGGTAACGCGGTGATGAGCATCATCGCCACCACCATTCTCGGCGCCGGCCTGGACCGTACCGGCGCGCTGAACCGGCTTGCCGGCTGGTTGCTGCGGCGTTCGCATGGCCTGGAACAACGGCTGCTGCTGCTGACCAGTGCCACCGCCGGCTTGAACTCCTCGTTCATGCAGAACCCGTCGGTGATGGCGCTGTACCTGCCGGTCGCCTCGCGCCTGGCTTCGCGTACCGCGCTCACCCTCAAGCGCCAGCTGCTGCCGATTTCCGCCGCCATCGTGATGGGTGGCGCACTGACCATGGTCGGCAACTCACCGCTGATCCTGCTCAACGACTTGTTGATGTCGGCCAACAACAACCTGCCCTCAGGCACCGCTACCATCGAGCCGCTGCGCATGTTCGCACCGCTGCCGATTGGTATCGCGCTGCTGATCGCTTCGTTGCTGTACTTCCGTTTTTACGGCAGCCGCAAGCTGCAGGAAGAAGAAACCGAAAGCGAGGATGGACAGGCCCCGGCCCGAACAGAAAGCTATTTCGCCAAGGCCTACGGCATTGAAGGCGATGTCTTCGAACTGCTGGTCACCGCCGAGAGTCCGCTGGTCGGCATGACCGTCGGCGAGGCTGAAAACCTGTTCGACGCCCCGCTGTTCCTTGCGCTGAAAACCGGCGATGACACACGCCTGTCGCCACCGGCAGACATGCGCATCTGGGTTGGCAGCGCACTCGGCGTGATGGGTCCACGCCGGCAGGTGTCGGACTTCGCGCAGAACCAGTTCCTGCGCATGTCCTCGCGGCTGAAGCAGCTGGGCGACCTGTTCAATCCGGCCCGCGCCGGCATTTCCGAAGCAGTAGTGCCGCCGACCTCGCGCCTGATCGGCAAGACCGCTGGCGAGTTGCGCCTGCGCAAGGAACGCGGCATCAGCCTGCTGGCGATCAACCGCGACAAACAGGTGATCCGGGAGGACGTGCGCAATACCGCATTGCGTGCCGGTGACATGCTGGTCTTCCACAGCATCTGGCAGGACCTGGCTACCGCTGCTGAAAGCCGCGACTTCGTGGTGGTCACCGACTACCCCAAGGGCGAGCAGCGCCCGCACAAATTCAAGATCGCGATGGCGATCTTCGCGCTGACCATCATCATCGCGCTCACCTCGCACCTGCCGGTGGCCCTGACCCTGCTCACCGGCGTGGCCGGCATGTTGCTGACGGGCGTGCTGCGCATGGACGAGGCCTATGCGGCGATCAACTGGAAGACCATCTTCATGATGGCCGGCCTGATTCCGCTGGGCTGGGCGATGGACAGCAGTGGCGCGGCGGCCTGGATTGCCGGCCATACCATCGACAAGCTGCCTGCCGGCATTCCGGTATGGGCGCTGGAGATCGCATTGGCGTTGTTGACCACGGCCTTCTCGCTGGTGATCAGCCATGTCGGCGCGACCATCGTGATGGTGCCGATCGCGGTCAACCTGGCCTTGGCTGCGGGTGGCAATCCGACCGCATTCGCGCTGATCGTGGCCTTGTCGGCGTCCAACAACCTGATGACCGCCTCCAACCCGGTGATCTCGATGGCGATGGGCCCGGCCAAGTACACCCCGCGTGAGATGTGGCGGGTAGGCGGCCCCTTGTCACTGCTCTACACCGTGATCGTGGTGATCATGATCAACATCATGTTCTGACAGACCAATCGCCAGCTGTGCTGGATCAGCGTAGGAGATCGCAATGAAACGGATAGCATTGGGAACACTGGGTTTTCTGGCCATGCTCAGCGCCTCTGCCGAGCAGCGCACTCCGCCGCAGGCACATTGCATCGATGCACGGCAGATAGGCGGTGCCGAGGGCATCACGCCCAATACTCTGGCGTTACGGTTGAAGGACGGACAGCGCTTCAAGGTAGATCTCGCACAGGACTGCCCTACACCGGAAAGTCGGCTATCGGTGCGCGGCAGCAAAGACGGCTGGCTATGCGCCGAGCCCGGCGAAAGCCTGGTCATCGGCGATGCGCAGTGCCCGATCAGCACGATCGCGCCCTTGGATACACGCGGCTACGCCGAGCTGCTACGCCAGCGCGACAGACAAGTGGCCACCCTCGAAACCCTGCAGGTTGGGGCCGCGAGCGAGCGGCCCTCGCGCGGCTTTCGTGGCACTGCGGATTATTGCGTCGGCGTTGATGCCGTCCGCAGCTGGAGCGAGAGCCCGCAGGGGATCACCGTCGAAGTTGCACCCAACCGCGCTGCCGGCAATCGTTTCTATCGCATTGAAGTTGCCAGCGGCTGCCCGGCACTGGCCAATTCGCAGACGATGACCTTGGTCTCCGGAATGGGAATCGGCATGGTCTGCGGCCATCCAGGTGACAGGATGGCGTTGGGCCGCCCGGAACGCGAGCTGATCCGGCCAGGTGATCGGGCAAACTTCAGCGGCCGCTACGACTGCCAGATCAGTCGCGTCTATCCGGTACAGGACAAGAACAAGAGCTGAGCCTGCAGCGCTCAGCCCAGCAACACCTTGCCATCTCCGACCGATACCGGCACCGCGCGCAGCGAATCGCCCTTGCACGGACCGGCCACGCAGACACCGCCTTCCAGCTCGAACGAAGCGCCGTGCACCGCGCACACAAGGTGCCCTTCGCGGCTTTTGAGGAACTGACCGGGTGCCCAATCCAGCGCGCGCCCTGCATGCGGGCAGACGTTCAACCATGCGCGCACCGAGCTGCCTTCGCGGTACAGCACCAGCGTCTCGGCGTCGCCATCAATCACCGCCACCACCGCATGGAAGCCTTGATCAGGCACGGCCTCAAGTGGGCAAAGTTCGATTCCGGAAGCGATGGCGCTGGACATTGGAACACCGATACAAGTAAGCCAGTCATTGTCGCATGGGCAGACGTGCCCCCGAACGAAGCTGACTCACGGCCCTGTCCAGCCTCCTATTCAGACAGTAATTAACGACAACTTCACGCAATTGCCCTCCGCGCCCCTGATACTCGGCAGCAGACTCAACGTCATCCAACTTTAATGAACATCCGTTACGTCCAATTCGCCAAGCTGCGCAACCTGTTCGCCCCGCGTAAACCGCGTAACCCGCTGGTACGCATTGCCTTGGGCCTGCTGGGCATCGCAATTCTTGCGGTGCTGATTGTTGGCGGTATTTTTGTTGGTGCAGCCATGGTCCTGGGCGGCATCGCCTGGAAGCTGTTTGCGTCGCGCAAGGCCCGCACCATGCGCAAGTCCGACCCGACCGTGGTCGATGCCGAATACCGCGTAGTCCGCAAAGCCGCCCTGCCGCAAGCGCGCTAAAGCTTTTCTGTAGTGCCGAGCCATGCTCGGCAGGGGCTTTACCGACGCCGTCAGACTGTAGGAGCGGCGTAAGCCGCGAAGCCGACACCGCTGGAACCACCGACATATCCGCAATCGGATCGGCTATCAGCTTCGCGGCTTACGCCGCTCCTACAAAGAGGCTTTCCCGGTCCGATCAGGCTGTGGGAGCGGCGTAAGCCGCGTAGCCGCCACTGCTGGAACCACCGGCATATCCGCA